>JAATVS010000418.1 GCA_014523695.1 Nitrososphaerales archaeon TH5895 | reverse complement strand
TTTCGATAAACCGTTAAATACTATTATAATTAACCGGTTTTGTGAGCCGGATGGGACAGAATAAGCTGGATCGTGATAATCAATCTACTAAAAGCGTAATGGATCTGACTAAACAATCTGTTTATGTAAGGAAAAGAAAGGGTAAGGAAATTGGCGAAGTAGAAGCTGTGAGCAAGAATGAAATTGTAATAAAAAAAGGGAAGAGAGGTGGAAAATACTATTACATCCCGGTAGACAAAGTGGAAGGTTGGGATGGACACGACGTATACCTTACTATTACGGAAGATGAAGCGAAGCAATTTGAAAAAAAGGCTAAACCGGACAAAACTGACTACTTCACTAAGGATCAGGGTTATGGGAGCGAAGCCATAGGTTCAGATAAAAAGTTTTCAGATAAATTACCTTTCGTACGAGTAATTAAGAAAGCAGACTAACACAAGAGCCCCGCTGCATTTGTTGGAAAATTAATTTAGGCGCCCAGCTTCTACAGGATTCAAATCGTCTGACGATTAGGACAACGTCGGATATTATCTATTCTAGCTTGTTAAAATAACTAGAGTTGCCAGTTACAAACTCGTTCAAATTTTGGGCTACCCACATTGATCTCTGCATTCAAGGGTTATCTTTTATGCGGGATTGAATGTTGAGAGAATTTTAAATTTGAAGGATGGTATAAATTAGAAAGTGGGCAATTACTTGCATCTATAAATAGTATAACTACTAAATTATATCATGCAGTTTGATTTTTTTTCTCGAAAGAAATTCAAGTGCATAGTCTGTGGAAAAGGCTTCAAAAGTGAGGCTGAATTGCAAAATCACAAAAAACTCGAACACGAAATGAAGGGCCCCTAACTTAGGAGATTAAGCAAATCTCCGATTAGCGAGACAAAAAAATGTATATGTTAGTCAACAACAACGCCTATCGGCCAGAGGATCGACTCCATCGATCTAACGGTTGTGGCGACCTTATCAGCAGGAAATTGCTGGTAATTGTTACAGTATGCACCATTATCCGTCAACTTCAAGTGAAACAATCTTCCACTGGCTGATCCAATATGGCCCCAAATTGCTGGAATTCCTAGATGTTTCGAAATAGCCGATTCCGTTGTCAATATTAGTCAAGATGTAAGCGCGGCTTTACTGTTTTAACTTTTGTCGTAGAACAATCGAGATTGTAATTCAGACAATGTCAATGGATTTTAGTATCCGTATGCTCCATCTGCTGGCTTACATTGATTACAAACATTTCGCCACTCCTTGTTCTTTAACTTGTATGGTTGTATTTCTACATCTTCCATGCTGCAGGAATCACATTTGCCTCTCACATGACATTTTTGTACTTTATACAATTTAAAATTATCAAATGTGACTAAGTTCGTTCAACACCTGACAGATTATCTTCACGCTTGTGCTGAGCTAAGCCGTGAAAGTTTACTTGTTTGAAAAATCGTTTTATATATCGTCTCGGCCGCGTTGAAAACTCCCCCGAGGTCTACTGTTGAAGATGCAGTATATGATACACAAGAGGGACAATGATACGATCGGACCACGCTAATTTACAATCTCTTACTTGACGATCAATTAGGGCTAACGTAAAAGCAGAAACCAATTAGTAGGCCTCACAAAAGAAACAACTAAAAGGACAGAAAGATGGTTCAACCAACGGCGTTATGATTAGGTCAGATGCTAATGGATAATGTATGTCGTAAATTTGTGTAGTTTTCTAAAACATGTTCGTTTGCCATCGATTTCATTTTTTAAGTTGTACACTAGTCTTTCTCTTTTTTGTCATCTTTCCCGTTCTAGGATCCTTCCCTTGCGCTCTCTCAACTGAGGCAACGTAAGCCGAGGCTCTCTCATCTGATATGCCCTTGTTTTTCTTTACCGCTTCCTTCGCGCTTGCGAAATTCTTGTAACTATTCTTTCCTAATTTCACAGACATCTTATTTACACACTAATTTACGATTTAAACTATTTAAGGACTTGTAAGTTTTCTTAAAATGTTATCAATTACATTGGGCGTTGGTGGTGTTTCTAAAATATTTGCTTGAAAATTTTCTTACATTTATTGTTTCCAATACGTGTGTTCGTTATTGGCTGGACCGTTGACTGCTTCTCCTCTACTAGCGGAAAATCTAGATCCATGACAATGACGATCAAATGATTCTTCTGATAGAGCACATCCAATATGATTACACTGCAGAATATCTATGGACCTTCCTCCGACCGTCTCCGAATATTGCAATTTTCTTTTCTTTCTCTTCTAAAACAAGTACCTCTTCTGGGTCTAACTCCTATACGACTTTTTTACTGTTCTTTTTTAGTAGTCCATCCTTGCGTCAGCTGCACATTTCCATTTTTTCTCGAGGACTGTGCTTCGTAACTCTGGTGGACGAAGCGAAGGAAGAAGAGAAGATTCCTGTGAGACTTTTCTTGCTAGATCGCACGTGCTTTTTTTCAAAATAAGATCTGATATAAAGAAGATTTATCCCACACTGTTTACATGCTCCAACGTCTGAGGGGAGTTAGAAACAACCAAATCGAGTAGAGCATGAATTTGTCTAACTCACGAAGATTTGTAATGTAATAAAATCCTCGAAAGCCTTGGGAGTTAATAATAGTAATAAACTGATAATGCATTCAAACAATCCTTTTATCTCTCTCTTAAGTAATTTTCTCCTCATCTGAATGATTGAAGATTCGAAGAATTTCGATTTAATAGTCATAGGATCGGGCTCTGGCATGGACGTCGCTAACGCGGCTGCGCAAAGGGGTCTCAGAGTAGCTCTGATAGAAAAAAATAGGATGGGCGGTACTTGTCTTAATAGAGGTTGTATTCCATCCAAATTATTAATTCATAGTGCAGATGTCATGGAACTAATAAGGCAATGCAAGACTTTTGGCATAAATATAAATGGAAAGATATTGATTGATTTCGAAAAGATAGTAAGTCGTGTAAATAGTATTGTTGATTCAGAATCTGAAGAAATTCAAAAAGCATACGATAGGATAGAAAACCCAAAGGTCTTCTATAATCAATGCAAATTCGTCGGCTTTAAAGAATTATTGCTCGAAGGAGTCAATGCAGACCTGACTAGTAGTAACATAGTTAAGAAAGGTAACAAACGACGCGACAACAATGGTAATAGTATGAACAACCAGCGTATTACTGCCCGCAATTTCCTAATCGCGTCAGGCTCCAGACCGTGGGTCCCCAGAATAGCAGGGCTAAACGAATCTGGTTTTATAACCAGCGATCAGGCCTTACGGCTAAAAACACAACCACACAGCCTCACCATAATTGGTGGAGGATACATATGCTGTGAGCTAGCTCATTTCTTTGGAAGTCTTGGGACAAAAATTAACATTATACAACTTCGGAACAGGTTAATTTCTGCGGAGGATGAAGATATTTCAAAAAGATTAACCGAAATTTTTGCCAAGAAATATAATGTGTATCTGGGCTACTCCACAGAGTCGGTTTCAAAGTCCAATAGTAAGGGCAGTGACTCCTATAATCATAATAAGGAAATAACTGGGAATAGTAGCTCCATAGTATATACAATCACAGCAAGGAATAATTCATCTGGAAATACGATAAGGATTGAGTCGGATCAGTTACTGGTGGCGGCCGGTAGGATTCCGAATTCAGACATACTTGATCTAGGAAAGGCGGGTGTAAAATTGGATGATAGAGGTTATATCCTAACAGACGAATATTTACAAACGAACGTTCAAGGTATTTATTCACTTGGAGACATAGTTGGAAAATATCCGTTTAAACATAGTGCGAATTTAGAAGCTCAGTATGTTATTCATAACATGATTCAGGGACAAGATAAGGTTCCAGTTGACTATGCTGCTATGCCTCACGCAATATTTACTTATCCACAGATAGCTGGGGTTGGTGTAACAGAGCAATTTTTGAAACAGCAAGGAAAGAAGGAAAATATAGATTACATAAAATCCATTTATCCATACATCAATACTGGAATGGGTCTTGCGATAGAAGACCATGAAGGCTTCGTAAAGTTCCTGGTCGACAAGGAAAGTAGAAGAATTCTAGGTTGTCATATCATCGGGACTGATGCTTCTGTTCTCATACACGAGGTATTAGTAGCCATGAAAACTACTGATTCTGAAGGTCATACTGGAACTATCGAGAATATTGGCAGGACAGTTCATATACATCCTGCCCTGTCAGAGGTTGTTGCAAGAGCAGCATCGCAACTTTAGTAACAATTCCATAAAATTAAAAGCGAGCGAGTTGGCAGAGTGATGATCAGGTTATAAATATGGTGAATACATGCTTACATATCACTCTTGTTGGTCATTTTTATTTATTTGTCTTTTGAGTTTCTCAGAGAGTTCGTTCATTTCATCTAATGTTGCATCTTCAGGCACAAGGACAGCGGTTGAAGGATCCAAATATCTCTTGAAAGAAGCGTATAGAATCTCTAGCTCCTTTCTTGAAAGTTCTAGATTTATAGTATTCATACTGAAGAGTTGAATTAGGAGCTAGTTAAGCTTTATTTTAGTCATATAACTAAGCAATCGACTATGATGATAATTATGATCATGATCATAATTAATTGTCGTATTTGAATCCAAACCAAAGAGCTACTATTTCATATGAAAATGTATAAAAAAACAGAATCACTTAAATGAACCAAGCACGTCCAAATTAGTAACGTATTTCTTAGACTTGAAGGTGGCACTATATGGAGGAAGAGAAATCTTAACTCAACTTCGTTCTTGTCACACACTATTTTAATTTAAAGATTACCAATAAACTGATACGGTACTCCTTTCTGCTATAACCTGCAGGTTTTCAGACTTTAGATATATTAAAGTATGTGCAATATTAGAATTGATTGATGGATGACTCGAAGAAAGAAACTTCCATTAAATTCCATGGAATACAAGTCAAGAATGTGATCATTACTCATCTTAGACGGACATCGGGCGCAAGTACGATTGAAAAATTGGATGTATCTACTACAAAATATGAACGGGATCTGTCTATTGAAACAATTAATGTACAGATAGTTGCAGAATATGTAACAATTACTTACTATAAGGATGAAGATGCTAATAAGATAATTAATAGGGAACTAATTCCAACACATTCAATTGAACATATCATGGTTAGAGATATTTGAAGATGCATATAGGTATAATAAGCTGTAGAGCTTGAATCGTCTTCCGTGGTAGAAATACATCTTACGTATATGTGAATACCAGCCGGATAGAGTTACCTCTCCAAGAGATAAGATGGAATGTGTTTAATCTAAGTTCATGTACATAGCCTACAGGTCTACCAAAAATATTAGAGCTAATTGGTTGCAAGTAATTATTTCATTCACTTACCCAATAAATGAGTTCCGAGGATTAAGATTTCTATAATTTGAGCAGACCTCCGTTTGAGCGGTTTATAGGTATAACTAACTTCATACAAATTTCAATTAATGTCGCGCCCACCTATCGGTGATGGCTAGAAGATTTGCAATTAAACTTTTAACATTACCAAACCTGATTAGTGCTGATACAGCCTCCTATTGATTTATCTGCATTAATTAGACTATGGCGCCTCCTTTTACGGGCTGTCAATGATAGCCTTAACAAACTCAAGGTTATCGGAATTACTTCGCCTGTTATCCATTGGAGTTTCCATTATTAGCGGCGTATTTACATGAGATTTATGTTTCAAGAATGCATTAAATCCTTCTGTTCCTATCTCTCCAAGTCCTACATGTTCATGTCTATCTCGGCGAGAGAAGAGCTTGTCTCGCGAGTCATTCAAATGTATAAGTTTGAGATACTTTAATCCAACTTGGGATTTGAATTTATCCATCGTGTCATCAACGGCTTCCTTTGTGGAAAGGTCGTATCCTGAAGCGAACGCATGACATGTGTCCAAGCATACCCCGAATCTATTCTTCTTGCTACTGGGATTATTATCATACAGCTTATCAAGTATTATTCTTAACTCTGCAAAGTCACTGGCGACTGTATTTTTTTGACCGGCACTATTTTCCAACAGAATTGAAACATTGTTTCCACTCGAAGTCGACTCTATAGCATGAGAACACGCATATACAAGTTGTTCAACACCCTTCTTAATTCCTTCACCTTGGTGACTTCCTAGATGAACGACAAGGTAGGGGATATCTAAAGCGTCACATCTATTGAGTTCACCTATCAAGACTTGTACTGACTGATCGTAGATTATCTTATTTGGTGAAGACAAGTTCGGTAGATAAGGCATATGAACAAATATGGCATTTCTATCGATTTTAGATCTCCCGTTAGTCCCCTTTTTTCCACTGCCGTTGGCGTATGTTTTCGCCTGTGTACTTTTCGTTGAGTCATTACGATCTAAGCGTCCTGCTAATTTGTTCTTAAACAGCAGAACGTCCTCATTATCCAAAGGTTTAGCGGCCCAGCCTCTTGGATTTCTGCTGAATATCTGAAATGCAGTACAATCCTCCTTTAGAGCATTGTCGACAGAGTTTGAAATTCCACCAGAAATCGATACGTGGAATCCGATTCTTAATCCCAATGCCATAATTTGAAGTTAGGTAGCGTTTATACATTTTTGATCAAGTAAAAAATTCGTCGAAGACCTTTGTTCCATCAAATCTGACCACCATGGATTACACCCTCCTTTAGACCCGCTGGTGTGATGATTGGTGTTCCAGTCATATCATCGGTATGGATCGTTTCTGAAGTATTATATATGATGTACGAGAGGTAATATTGGAATCCCTAGAGGTTATAAACAAGCTTGAAGGCTGAATTGCTCAATCAATCAAACTTTAACGTCATGGTGAGCAAGATTGGGGATGTTTTAGTTAAGGCATTAGATAAGCCTCTTGGATATGCGATAAACTGGGGGAGAATGTGGTCTTTATGGCCAGTTCATTTGGAGACGGCTTGCTGTAGCGTAGAATTTGGTGCTGTTTCGGGACCCAGGTATGATGCGGAGAGATTTGGAATAATAGAAGCATTTGGTTCCCTTAGGCAGTGTGATTTAGTAGTTGTACAGGGAACCGTGACAAGAAAGATGGCTCCTAGATTACGCATGGTATATGACCAAATGCCTGACCCTAAATACGTGGTGGCGATGGGGGCATGTGCAATCACTGGCGGCCTGTATATAGACTCATATAATGTACTTCCCGGTGTCGATGGAATCATCCCTGTTGATGTTTACGTTCCTGGTTGTCCCCCTCGTCCGGAAACATTGATTCAAGGTGTTATGCTTTTGCAGGAAAAGATTAAAAGAGCAAAAGTAAGATAAAGACATAATTTAGTCACATATTCCTATTCGCTTATCGTGATATTTTGGTAATGGGATTGACATCATATCCCAGTAGAAAGGCGTCTTAGATTCTTTTTTTATCTGACGCTTTTATGGGCTCATATTATTTGGTATGATCAAGGCTGACAATGGGCTTCCCTACAACTAGGGATAGAAAAATTATAGGAACAGAATAACCTAAAGTCAGACTCCTAATTCAAAAATAGTATGGTTTCGATGGTTAAGGTGTGACGGGACGGAACGCCAAGGTTTAGCGCATGCTTCAAAAATATAATAGGAAACGGAACTTTGGGAATACTCCTGAACCTATTGGAAGTCGCAGTGAGGCATTAAGGAAGGACTTCGGAAGACACTTTGTCATTCAGAAGCATAATGCAAGAAGATTGCATTATGACTTTAGGCTCGAAACAGAAAAGGAGGTCCTAAAATCGTGGGCCGTACCGAAAGGATTTTCTCTCAATCCTAGAATAAAACGCCTTGCTATCCTTACTGAAGACCATCCATTAGACTATCTTCTCTTTGAAGGTACAATCCCTGAGGGGAACTATGGTGCAGGTACAGTTCTTGTATGGGATACAGGTATCTATACGTTAGAAAAATCTGGTGAAAGGTTTTATGAGCAGTTCGATAAAGGAAAGATTACTTTTAGTTTACACGGGCATAAGGTAAACGGTAAATTTTCTTTGATTAGAACCAGCCAGGAAAACCAATGGCTTTTGATAAAGTATGATGACGAGTACGCATCAGAAGAGGACCTGACGTCATCTTTGCCTGATTCTGTTTTATCTCAAACTGAAAAAGATGTTTATACAAAAAAAGACGGCGCCAACAGTGTATATTCTAGCTTTCAAGTGGATTCTAATCCTGTCCATGGCAATAGGAAGGATGAAGAGACGGATCTTCTGAATTCTACCAAAAAGAAAATACAATGCCTCTCTTTGTCTGATTTCCCGAACAAGATAAGGCCTATGCTTTCTACCCCAGTAGATAAACCCTTTAATGATAAGAACTGGGAGTTCGAAATCAAATGGGATGGAGTAAGAGCCATTCTGTTTTATCACAAGAGTAAAAACATACTTGAGCTCAAATCGAGAACTAATAAATCAATTATTCACCGATATCCAGAGATTGTCGATTCATTAGTATCATCGTCGATTTTAAATTGCGATGATTCAATTGTGCTTGATGGAGAGATAGTGATTTTGAATGAACAAGGCCATCCAGACTTTCAAAGTCATCAAAGAAGAATGAATATAGACAAAGCTCTGGATATTCAATACCTTTCTAAGGAAATTCCGTCTACGTTCTATGTTTTTGATATTTTGTACTTAGATGGAAGAAGTCTCGAAAGTTTAGGATTTTCAGAACGGCGAGAGTTGCTGTCCTCGGTTCTAGATACAAGTCAAGACGGTGACAAAGTGATTAGGATATCTGAATCTTTTGAAACAAAGGGCGTAGAACTTTTCGAAAATATCAGAGCACTCAAGCTCGAAGGGATCATTGCAAAGAATAGACATAGCAAGTATTTGCAAGGAGCAAGAAGTATTGACTGGTTAAAGATCAAGAATATCCAGACTCAGGACTGTGTGGTGATTGGATACACGAGAGGAGAAGGTAATAGAAAGGGCTATTTTGGATCCTTACTGCTAGCTGCATTCGATAGAGAACTTGTCTTCGTTGGACACTCTGGAAGTGGGTTTGACTTCCCACAAATTGTTCAGATTTTCAACGAATTACAAGAAATAAAGACTGATGAAATTCCTGTTAGCTACATACCATATACCAATAGGGATCCAGTATGGGTACGGCCGGAGCTAGTAGTCGAAGTTAAGTTTGATGGATGGACAAAGGACAAGATTATGAGAGCTCCCATATTTTTAAGGATTAGAGATGACAAGAAGTCTCAAGAATGCACACTTGAAAAAACCGTGCATGTGGACCAGCTCTCGAATGTAAAAAAGCAAAATTCCAAAGAGCTGGCTATCCCATCATCAGCGTCATCTTTGGAGTCGTCTTCCGCGCGACCAACATCAGAGTCGTTAGCTCCTGATACCTCTATTACACCAAGACCCAAAAGAATAGAGAACAGCTTTTCTAACCTAGACAAGGTATTTTGGCCGAAGAGTCGATTTCACCCTGAGCTAACTAAAGGAGACTTGATAAGATATTATGACAAAATAAGTGACTACCTGCTCCCGTTTCTTAAAGACAGACCATTGTCCTTAAGCAGATATCCTGACGGAATTATGGGTAAGCACTTTTATCAAAAAAATTGGAATATGGAAAAACCTGAATTTGTAGATTCAGTGAAGCTTTATTCCGAATCTTCAAGGAGAATGACTAACTATTTGATCTGCAATAACAGGGAAACACTACTCTGGTTAGCAAATCTTGGCTGCATAGAAATACACCCATGGTATAGTAGGGTTGTTGATTATGAAGCCTGTTTAAAGGATTCCACTGCGCTGGATGAAGAAAACTGTGGGCTCAATCATCCAGATTTCATTGTCTTTGATTTAGATCCATATATTTACTCTGGATTAGAAACGAGTGCTTCCCAGGAACCGGAGTACAACCGCAAAGCGTTCATGAAAACGGTCGAAGTGGCTCAGCTCCTAAAATCTGAAATTTTTGATAAACTGAATATCAAATCTTACATCAAAACCTCAGGTAAAACGGGAATTCACATTTTTGTACCTGTTTCTGCGGATTACAATTATGATCAAGCAAAAAAATTCGCTGAAATCATCGGAAGAACGTTGGTTAGCGAACACTCTGACAAGATTACAATGGATTGGAATACATCCAAAAGGCGAGGTAAAATTTTCTTTGATCACAATCAAAATGCGAAAGGAAAGACACTTGCATCCGTCTTTTCGGCGAGACCTGCCGAGCGCGCCACCATTTCTATGCCACTTAAGTGGGATGTACTAGATCAAATTCTACCGACCGATTTTACAATACTAAATGTCCCAGATAAAATATCTGAGAAGAGAGATATTGGAAATTCCCTTTCGTCTTGGTCTAATATCCTTGAAGGTCGACAGGACTTGGCTAAAATGTTAGAAACCATTTAGACCAATAGCACCTTAATTTAAATTGCCATAGGAGGAACCCTTGCATTCATGCAAATTTTGTAATATACAGTACAATTTTTAGTTTCGAATTACAAATACCTGGATGACATCGATCGAATACTAAACGTGGCTATCATCTTTATCCCTAGATGCCTTACTCATAATCCCACTTGTCATGCCTTCTGAAGGCCGCATAATATGCGACGGAAGCTAAACCTATTGCAAATAAGTACCAAACTGGTATAACGAAATTACCTGCATTGATAGCTCCAATATGCTTTGATGTCCAATCGGAGTACTGCATTAGTTGACCTCCTTTCGGATCTGACACTAAAGGGACTAACCATCTATTTACAAACCAGGCAAAATCTTCGACCACTATTGCCGTTATCAGAGTGGCAAAACCAAGAAAAAGTGCCTTACTTCTTTTGTTCCTTCCAAACACCTTCAAAGTCATATCGTCGATGAGCGCAGCAAAACTAATTAGAACAAAAATGAAGAACATTGGGAATAAATGGTATTGATACATGTTGCCTAGGATCGGCTCTGCCTCTCTACTGTGGTCAGAGTCTTTCTCTGACGTGACTATGATGTTGCCTTCCTGATTATTTGAGATTTGTAAGGCCGGATCTTTAATAAAGTAGTATTCCAGATGTGCAAAACATACAGCAAAAACTATTCCTATAATTGCAGCAGCGATAAATTCTATCCTTCGTGCGCCAAGTTGTCTACGAACATGATCGAATTTAGAGACATCTTTATCTCTATCACGAGAATCATTTGTTTTACGTACCGTTGTTCCTGTTATAGTAGTTAATATCTTTCAATATTTATATAGCTTCAATTGGCTCTGGACATGACAAGATCATAATATAGAACAACATGTTCCTCAGCTCCCCACATTCGAAACCGGTAAACATGATCTCTGAGTCAAATGCGTCCTTAGGCTCCTGATCCAACCTTAGACCTATCCATTTTGAGAAACAGGAAATTTCCGCGATTTCGCAAGCAGATGATAAATGAGTATTATGGTTCATTGCGATTAGTAGAATACTGAGGTTTATCAAGGACAACTGCAGAAACACCAACTACAATCGTAAATATCCTAGAAATCCTAAAAATAGGGCCTGTTCCTATACCTGATGGATATGCCAGACAGAAGGGCTGATCAAAACCATAGTGAGAGTAATGTAGACTCGGTCTTGGTGGTCAATCCAAGTTCTTGCAGTGGGGCAACAGGAAAAAACTGGGATACCTTATATGCCCAAATAAAAAATATTCTTGGAGAGAGCCCAAAAGTAGCATTTACTAAGAAATCAGGAGATGGTACTATTTTGACTAGAGGATTTCTGAAGAACGGATTCAAGAATATTGTTGCTATTGGGGGTGATGGATTGATAAATGAGGTTGCAAATGGATTTTTCGTCTGCACTGTAAAGGAAGGACGCGTAAAAGACAGAAAGGACAAGGATATTACAGTATCCAATCATAACGATGCAAATAAAGTCCACGACGAAGTACAGCACATATTAGAACCAGTAAATCCTGAAGCGCTTATGGCTGTAGTGCCATGTGGAACAAGGAATGTTCTAGCCA
>JAATVS010000417.1 GCA_014523695.1 Nitrososphaerales archaeon TH5895 | reverse complement strand
GTGCTGCTTGCCGGAAGAACTTCATCTGAATCACCAGGATTCTGAATCGCAATGTCTGTAACGGTTAAATTCTGCGGAGGGATATCTACATGGTATAAACACATAGTTCCAGGACTTGATAATTGTGGAACATTCTCAAGCTCTGCATTTGTAAGGTTTGGAGCCTGCCCAATGAGTATGTTAAAAGAGGCAGTAGAATTATCTTCACATGGTACGTTCGCTGCTATGTGACCGTTGGTAATTACAAACGGAGTGCTATCATATAGATGGATAAATCCCTGTGAGGGGATAGTCATTCCTTCTAGTATGACCGCTTGGGAATCTCTAACATAAACTTCGCCTTCCTCAGAAGAACTAACATTTCCATACGACTCTCCCGTCGTCATTGACATATTTTGTCCTTGTGCTTTTACGTAAACGCTCCCAACATTTGTAAGAGCAAGCGTCGATATAAGAAATGCAGTAATAATACCCAAGATAATGCGATTCTGATGCTGCATTATTGAAATATCTAATTCATATTATAAATCCTTTATAGTACATTCATCGAACAGATGATAGAAATAAGACGTCATTTATGTGGATATTAGGAAGTAAATGCCGTTATCAAAATGAAACAATAATGAAATTATTCGTAATAATAGAATTATAATATCATGATCGTTTCTCTAAGATATATATGCCTGCAAATAAAAGAGGAACAACTCCAATCTGAACTATTGTGATATTTTCTCCAAGAAATATGAAAGCAAATAATAGTCCAAAGACGGAAGAAAGTGAGAATACCAAAACAGTTTTGACGGTACCAATAATTCTTAAAGCATTTATAAAGAAAAATAATGAAGCACCGAATCCTAAGGATCCTAGTAAAATAATATTGAGCAATTGATAGAAAGTCATTTGGAATGAGATTTGTAAGACTAAGGTCACACCCAAAAGAACTGAACCTCCGATAATCGATTTCAATTGGACAAGTCGTGATGCGCTTAACTTAGAGCTGATAATTGTACTGAGGTTATTATCCAATGCCCAAAATATAGCTGCCCCAACTATCATTAGATTTCCTATATTCAGATCTGGCAATGTGATATGATCTAAATCATTTGATATCGTAATTATCACAATACCACTAAGGACCATCGATATTGCTATCCATTTACGAAGATTAAGATTTTCTCTGAATATTAAGCTCGCGAGTATGACACTGAATGCGATCTCTGTTGTGACCAGCAAAGATGCATCTGACGCACTTGTTCTTGCAAGCCCAGAAAAAAATAATATTGGTGCAATTATTGCTCCCGAGATTGAAATTGATATAAGAAGTAAAGTGTCTCTTCGCGTATGGATAATCCTTGTACCATGAGCAAATGGTACTAACGCTGTGGCGGCCACAATATATGCTAGTGATGATACTAGTATAGGATTCAAAGTTTCTAATGGAGGCTTTCCTAAGGTAGATACAGCTCCAAATAAAATTGCCGCAAGAAGTGCACATATGTAGCCAATGGTCGTTGAACTGAGATTAATTAGATTACTCATTACACAAGCATTAATGTTAAAAATCTATTCCGTCCATAGTAGGATTAATTTCTTGCAAGCTTGAGGTTAGATTTGTTATCAATTTTCTAATCAAGGCAAAATCTGGCCATATCTTGAGCTATTTTTTGAGTTTCAAATTAAAAGCAGTTTGTAAATTAGGGTGTATTTCAGTATGCACAATCATCATAATATTCATTGGCTGTGATTTATTATCTGTCGCATTTTTCAGACGAAACAAGTCCTCCTCTAAAGCCTTTACAATATTCACATTTTCTGGCTTCGACGTAGACTTCAGTTTAGTTTCAAATATCCGTACTGCGTCATTTACGTACTCATGAGCCGTATCGTATTTTGCATGATCTATTATAGAAATATTTTGACGATTTGCATCATTTAAATTATCAGTAATAGGAGTTGTGCTTGGTTCAGACGCAAGCTGTTTTTGTCGCTGATTATTTAACATCTGTTGAGTAGTCATATCCATCATATTCGACATATTCGTCATAACCGTAGGAAGTAAACCGAATGCTCCTCCATAGTACCTTAATGCATCGTCAATAACATTTGCAAGTAGTAATGCATTGACAGTTCTATTATTAAATTGGTCACTATCAATAGAAAAATAGTTCTCATTATCTATAATATCATCAAGTCGATCCAGAGATTGTTCAATATGTTCTTGACTTGATGTATCATTGTTTTGTAATGTATCATTTGCCAATTTTATTTCCGTTCTCACTCTTTCAATCAAAGTAAGAAATGATGAGTTATCGTCATCTGAGATAAATATGTGTGCAGACACCTTGACATTATTCAATAAATCTTGCATCCCGAATGTGGTGTAGATTACAAGTATAACTAACAGTATAAAATAGAAGCGTAACTCTTGTCTCAAATTATATTATTCTCGATAAATAAAAGCTAATTAATGTCTTTTTGTACTTAGCTATGGCACTTGATTGATTAAAAAGTTGGCTAACTTTTGCATTCAAAGTAATCTAATAAACAGAATGACAGGTTTGTTCATCCCTGTCAACCGCTGATTATGACCATTCTAGCAAATAGATTCTATAGATTTGATGACCTATCTATAATTTCTTCCGATGGTTGAAAACATTAAGATTCAAATCTATTCAATTATGACTTATCTCTAAAAGCGAGATCAACTGTATGATTTGGGTGCAATTTGGGTGCAATTTGGGTGCGATTTGGGAATTTACTTAAATGAAGTAATATTATTTGACAGATAAATGTTTGATGCAAATAATAGAACAAGAACATTCAGTAATACAAAATCAAAAGGCAAAGATTTCAATACTACCACAAAGTTAAGAAAAATAGCTATAACAGCACTAGTGATGTCTATTGCAACGGCTGTAGTCCTTGGTATGAATCAATTGCAGCTCACTTTTGCTCAAAATGAAGGACATGAAAATATGACTACAACTCAGGAGCCCGTTGATGGATTTAACATACACGCTGCTATTAACAGACATGATGCTAGCGATCTGGGTCATAAAATGGACCATTATTGCAAGCTAGATCAAACGATAGTTGCAGTGTGTCAACTTTATGACGAGGGTAAACTAGAGCAAATTGAGTTCATAATAACTGAAGCCCAATACGACCAATTACCTGATAAGGAAAAACAGAACTGGCACAATCATGCAGTAGAGCTGACACCACAAAGAGGAGACCCAGAATTTGTAAGTCTGCCGCCCGGTGTTAATGGAACCGAATTATTAGCCACATTGCAGACAACGTATGGAAAAGTCATTACTATTTGGGAACCAGAAGAAGAGTTACCTCAATCATGGCCATATCCATTTATGGTAGATAGTCCCTTTGCTCTAGGCCAGGATAAAAACGACAACTTGCAGAATGAATGGTCTGTAGGCGAGAATCCATAGTACTACAAAGCTAATTTCAGATTACATGCTATTCAGAGTTGAGCAATACCAGTACGCTGCAGATAGGTTGAGGTCGAATCACAGACCTTCTCTATTTTTATTTTTCCAAATTTTGAAAATTACTTTAGGTAACAGAATTAATGATAAGCTAATTCCAAATATTATATAGGATAAAAGGTACCATACAAGTTTTTATTTACGCAAGTCTGAATAGAAAAGGGTAAGCATCCGGATACTTATGGCTATAATATTGCTAATGCTTTTCTTTGTAATGCTGGTCGCAACCATTCTAATAACAAATAAGGGTTTTAACTATGCTTTATCTGATACGACCTTTGCTCAGTCTTCAGGAAATGTAACTTTACCTCTTAACAAGACACAGGAATGGATAAGCCAAAAAGATAATGTGAAAATCCTTTTTACTTATCAACCAGAAAGGCCAATCATTGACACATTCACTAAACTAGAATTTGGTGTTATCAACCTAACTGACAATGAAAATCTTAAAAATTTTGATGCAAGAGTAGTTGTAACAAACGGTCAAAGATTGTTCAAATTTGAGAACATTACTGTACCTGATGGAGATTTTTCAGTTGAATACCTCTTCCCAGACGACGGTACTCACCAGGTAATAACTAGAGTAGACAAAGGCGCTGCTGTACAAGTTCTTGCCTCATTCAATGTATTCGTTCCTCATCAAGCTCC
>JAATVS010000416.1 GCA_014523695.1 Nitrososphaerales archaeon TH5895 | reverse complement strand
CTTGCTATGAGAAGCACCGAAAAAACAGAGGTATATCGTAATCCCTATGGCGCAATCAACACCGTTATTAAATTTATAGATAATGCTACTGAGAGAATTGACGGGTTTGTTGACCACACCCGCCCTTTATTGATCAATAATATTGAGACACTAAGGATGACCTTTAATGATGCAAGAAGGCGAGGTGTAAAAATAAGATTTGTTACAGAAATAACGGATGACAATATTACTCACTGCAAAGAGCTAATGAAGTCCAGTGTAAATGAGCTTCGTCATCTCGATGGCATTAAAGGCAATTTCTATGTTAGTGAAAAGGAATATGTGTCACCTGCAACTATACACGAAGAACGTAAACCAGCTTCTCATGTAGTATACAGCAACGTCAAAGAGGTTGTTGAACAAGGTCAGTATCTTTTTGAGACTCTATGGAGCAAGACTCTTCCAGCAGACCAAAGAATAAGGGAGATTGAAAAAGGGGTAACACGTTATGAAACAATTGTAATAGACAACCCAGAAGAGATCATTAAGGAGATCTCTAATCTCACAGCTAATTCAACGGAGTTAGCTACTTGTCTGACTTCAGGTGGTATACATTATAGTCATAAGTACTTCTTTGATGTGAAGAAAAAGCTGTTAGATAAGCAAAAAAGGGGAGAACATAAGGGTATCAGGTACATTACCTACATAGATGATCAGAATCTGAACCTTGTAAAACAATATCTAGATTATGGTATGGAAGTTAGACATGTTCAGAACCTACCGCCAATGAGTTTTGGGGTTTCAGACAAGAAAATAGCAGTAACTATAGAGGAGATGGAAGAGGATAAATTGGTTCAGAGTCTTCTATTAAGTAACGATCCACACTACCTAAAGCATTTTGCTTCTGTTTTCCATGAATTATGGGAAAACGGTATTGATGGGGTAGTAAGAATAAAAGAGATTGAAGAAGGAATTGAAACGGCTAAAATAGAGATTATCAGAAATCCTAAAGAAGCACTGAAACTTTCTCGCGATCTGATTAAAGCAGCAAAACATGAGGTATTAAGGATATACCCATCTTTCAACGGATTTCAGCGCCAAATACGAATCGGCGCGCTGCACTTATTCAGAGAAGTATTGGAACGTAGTATAAGCGTAAGGATACTTGTTCCTGCTGATAAACAACAAATTGACGAGATAATGAATGGGCTAGAATTGGCATTGCCGAAGCTTGAGATAAGAGGCTTGGATAAGAGTTTACAAACTCAGATCGGTATAATAGTAGTAGATAGAAAAAAATCGATGATCATTGAACTAAAAGACGATGCAAAAGAGAATTATTATGACGCAGCAGGATTATCCTCCTATTCTAATAGCAGACCTATTGCGCTTTCCTACGCATCGATTTTTGAGACTCTTTGGAAACAAGGAGAACTCTATGAACAACTGAAAGCATATAACGCAATGCAAAAAGAGTTTATCAACATAGCCGCACACGAATTGCGAACTCCAGTGCAACCAATACTGGGTTTGTCTCAAGTCCTTCTATCTGAGAAAAAAGGTGGGGAACACTCGGAGTTATTGCGTGTGATTAATAGAAATGCCGAAAGGTTACAGCAACTCATCGAAGATATACTTGATGTAACAAAAATTGAGAGCCGGTCTCTTCATTTAAAGACGCAGAAATTCAATCTAAATGATTTGATATTGAGTGTAGTTTCGGAGCATAAGAGTCTAATTGAAAGACAACAAAGTCACAAGAAAATAGTATTTAACTCTAAGGATGACATTAACACAACAGGGGATAAAGGGAGGATATCACAAGTCGTTTCCAATCTTCTTAGTAACGCAATTAAGTTCAGTGAAGAAGAAGGCAGCATCCTTATTTCTGCTGAACGAAAAAAAGAAGCTGACAAAAATATTGTTGTCGTCTCTGTGAAGGATATGGGTACTGGAATTGATTCAGAAATGTTACCTAGACTATTTACGAAGTTTGCTTCAAAATCTGAAATAGGAGGCACAGGTTTAGGTCTGTATATCTCTAAAAGTATCATAGATGCTCATGGCGGCAGAATCTGGTCTGAGAATAATAGAAAAGGGGAGGGAGCTACATTTAGTTTTAGTTTGCCACTGGACTAGAGGTCTTTGAAAAATTAAAAGGTTAAAAAAGCTTTTTTGAGGTTGTTCATTTCCAGGAGTATAATCGAAAAACATGGTGGCAGTATATGGGCCGAGAATAATAACTAGACGGAGACACAGGAGCAACATTCGCATTTAGTTTGCCAATTGACATTAATCTGAAAAAAGCATAATTTGAATCGACTGAAAAATTCAAATTGCCGGCACGTAGACCTAGTTTATATCTACTCGAATTTTGCTCTAAATGCGTTTTATCAATTGTTCTGCAGAGATTGGCTTCTTTATGAAATAGCCTATACTCTTGAGTGGATGCACTT
>JAATVS010000415.1 GCA_014523695.1 Nitrososphaerales archaeon TH5895 | reverse complement strand
TACGCAATCTCCCATTGACAAGAGCAAGGTCTGGCAGGTTCATTCTTTCGATTCATTGCGCGCCTTATGTCTTCTGAACACTGCAAACTCGACAGCATCAACCTTCGACTACTTCTGCTGAAGGTAAGGTCGTGGATCGAAAATCACCCTAACCGAACTTATTTTCCCATCGTCACCGACATGAAACTACGCACACACAAAGGAAGTTACTGGCGGCGTGCCAATTGGTGACTCGTAGAGGAGGCAGACATCGTCGCTATCTGCGAACTCCTTCTTGATGTCAAATTTTGGTAGGTTCAGGTGTTCCAAATATTTCAGGTATGGTTCAACCCTATCAAACGAATTAAGATGCCCAGCATATGATATGTTATCGATCACAATGCCTCTGAGCGATTGATAGTCCCGGCGCTCCACAGCCTGCATCCACACCATCACGACATCCTTTGCACTTTTTGCAGAAGATTCAATCTATTGCATGGCATTCCTTAGGTAACAATGGAATTTATCCTAAGGGGTAGTAGTACTTCCAGAATCGGACATTGCTGAAGCAGTTATAATTGGCATGCCTAACAATCAGACACAGTCAATGTGATGGTTCACACGACTATCAATGCAGTTGCCACCCTGGATATGAATGCATTCAGACTACCGTTGCAGTTCTGGCATTAACTTTCAAAATCCTAAATATGGTTACTGGAGGTTCATGATTATGTCAAGTTCAGAAGAGAGGCAATCAGAGTTAGACAAACTCTTAAACACGATAGACAAGTCGCTAGATAGGGATTTAGCCAGAGAAAAGGCACGCATGGTTGAGATTTTTAATAATCAGATCGCTTTGAGCAGACAATATGCAAGGCAAGGTAGTACCGAAATGGCGTGGGTTCATAGAAACATAGCCGAGTCAATAGCCCGCTATTTGGACGTATGGAAGTAGGTTGCAAATAAGGCATATAAGATTACGAGAGGTTTCCATACATACTTCCATTTCCATTCGTATGACCTCCACATTCGTCAAAGGTATCTTCTCTAATGCTTTATGGATGTCCTCCTTCTCCTCATCGTTGGTCATTTGATTACCTAAAATCAATATTACTTCGAACTCCCTCGGGCCCCCCCACATCCAATTTGATATTCTGTAGATGCTTTGGAGATTAATTATTTAGCACCTGTTAGTGTAATACCATTCTGTTCTGCCATATAAGAAATGTTGATAAGCATCTATTTTTGGCGTTATTATCGATCAGTAATAAACCCTTGAATTAATTTGAATTCCATGACTACACGTACATGCAATAGACAAGCACAACAACGACGGTCTACCTGAATTTAGATTGTGTGAGGATGATAGCTGGTGTATCAACAAAAAATGGCAAAATTAGCTGTTGCTAAGATAGAAAATTGAGACATTTTCTAGACGTTGGCATGTACGTTCTACTAAATCACGGTATGTATGGTTGACATAGAATTTGTCCTCTCTTAATGTAACATTCAGTAAGTCATACAAATTGATCGTTCCTAATAATCATTTTATCTGCGTTTAATGATCATCTTCATCCCATATTTTGGCCGTAATGTGATCAGTGGGCTAAGTACCACTGGATGCTCAGGTACTAGTTCAATCTTCCAATTTCCTAATAATGTTACTAATAACAGAATCCCCTCAATCCAAGCTAGTGGTTCACCCATGCATACTCTAGATCCACCTCCAAATGGAAAAAAAGCAAATTTGTGCAAATTGGATTTCATCTCGGGGCTCCAGCGTTCGGGAATAAATTTATTAGGTTCAGTAAAATAGCGAGGATCACGGTGAGTTATGTACTGACTCATAATCACTACTGAACCTGGCGGTATTGTGTAACCACCCATCACCACGGTATCAGTAGCTTCCCTGCCTATTGCCCATGCAGGAGGATACAATCGCAAAGATTCTGTAAAGACATTACGTAAATACTGAAATTTCGGTATGTCTTCCACAGTTGGACGTCTTTTATTTTCTAGCACCTGCTTTATCTCTTCGATGATTTTGGCTTCCACCTGATGATTTTGAGAGATGAGATATAATGTCCATGTTAAAGCATTAGCTGTCGTTTCATGACCGGCGAGAAATAATGTCATGATCTCATCACGAAGTTGTTGCATTGTCATAGCAGTACTTGTTTTGTCAGATCCAATCATCCTTCTCCTTGTATCGAGAAGAAGCAATGTGGATAGAAGATTTCTTGGGCTATTTTTATCCTTTGCTTCAAAGTCATTAAAAGGCAGACTGTCAAAGACATGACTCATTTTATCCTCTCGCATTAGATTCTGTTTTGCTTCTTGTATAATTGCGAAAATCAATGAATCAAGGCGTCGCCTTGAAGCATGAAACTTCCTGCTACTTGCAAGCGGAAGTTTTTCTATTATGTTACCTATAAACGGTAGTCTAAGGTGATTAAAATATCCTACTAATATTGTTACATCATGAATAATTCCTGCAGTTGTATTTGAACTAATGTTTGAACCAAAAAGTACATTACTAATTATGGATACCGTAAGTTTAGTCATTTCGTGATGAACATCGACTGTCGTTTCTGTCTCTTTTGGTACTACTGTTTGTCTCCACTTTTCGCACAATTCTTCTCCACAGGAGGTTATTATATCTGCATACATAGCAATATGGCTATAATCGAAGGCTGGTTGTATCAGGCTCCGCTGTTGCTTGTGATACTCCCCCTCGCTTGTAAGCAATCCATTTCCAATTATTCGTTTGGTTAAGCGAAGGCCAGGATTTTTGATAAATTTGGATTGATTAATCATCAATACACTTTGAATATAATCGGGGTGGTTAACAAAGTAAATACCTTGACGCCCAAACTTAAAATAAGAAATATCACCATATTTTGTTGTTAAATCGTTTAAAACAGTTAGAGGGGCCTTAAGAAATTGTAAACTAAATAGATAAGGAAATTTGAATCTGGGGCCAGGCGGACGCTCATATTGGAATCCAGGGGCTGTTGTTGTCATAAGCCATTTTATGTATGCAATCTTCATAGGTATATGTATATCTATCATACCCTAAAAGATAGGTATAATAGTTTGAACGTTGATTATATCCTGTGCAGGTTCTAGCCAAAGACACACGAGTTAATACCTTTCTTAACAGTATTGGCCGTAACAGCAAGAATTCCAGAAAGTCATATCAAACTGGTTTGATACATTTTGCAGAATTCCTTAAAGGTAAAAAACAAACACCTGACACAATAGTACCAATTTTACAAAACCAACGCATTAACACATACGAGATACTAGATAACTTTGTTTCATATCTCACACTGAAAGAAATTGCAACAGTATCATTAAGGATCTATGTTGGTGCAGTTCGCTCATACCTTGAATTCCATGATATAGACATTGTTCCATCAAAGTTTAGACGCCGGGTTAAGTTACCCAAATTTTATCCCGATTCACAAGAACCACTTTCATTAACAGACATTCGAGACTTGTTAGAGTTCTGCAGTAACACCCGCCTTCGAACCTACATATTGTTACTTACGAGTACTGGATTAAGAGCAACCGAAGCAGCCGCATTAAGGATAATGGACATTGATTTCACAACAAACCCCACCAAAATAAACGTAAGAAAGGAGTACACCAAGACCAAACGCGGCCGAACAATATACTGTAGTGACGAGGCAACCAAACACCTTCATAAGTTAATAGAAATTCACAAAACCAAAGGACAAGAGGACCTTATCTTTGCAATACGAAATAAGACCAATAAACCAAGTTCAGTATACAATAGGTTATTAGAACACTTTGAACGATTACAACACACCGCAGACAAGGACGCCAGAAAGGAAAACAGTAAGCGGAGAAAGATTACGCTTCATTCCTTCAGAAGGACGGCCTTCTCAATTATAAACGAACAAACAAATTCGGAATATGCTAATTGGTTCCTCGGGCATAACCATTCAGTTTATTGGACACACAAAGAGCAAAAGAAGCGGGACATTTACCGAACCAAATGTATGCCATTCCTAACCATATATCAGGAAACGCGAGACAACACTATAGAAGCATCACTTAAGGAGAAAGACAGGACAATTAAGCTCCTAAGCAATCGCATAGGAGACATCGAACGTAACCAGAAAATACTAATGGATTTGATGCAGGACCCAGAACAATTAAAGAAGAAGTTAGAGAGTTAGCTTATATTACTATTATTCAGAAGGAGAGTCTATTTTAGAAGGCTCTTGTAATTTGTTCAAAAACACTTCTGTGTACTCAATTTGGGTCCGTTTTACCCAATAATCAGCCAATGTCCAATCGGTACTATTCAAGTAGTTTTCAATTCTTGAGAATTCACTCTTAAATTTCTTTACATCCACTTTGACTGCTTCAAGAATTGTTAAATAACTAAAGACTATTCTGGCCTTTTTACTTAAATCTCTAATCCTAAGCACAAACATAACACTAATCGCAGCCAACGCCAAGAATGAGAAAACGAGTATTCCGCGTCTAACTAATTCATTATCTTCAAATACTTCCGAGAATTTAATGAGGAGGTTTGGAAGGAGCAATATTGCAACGATAAACACTGAAATAACAATTATGAAATAAACCAAAGCAATAATTCTATCAATCTCCGCAGTTACCCATTTGGTCTTCACAGTCTTAATCATCAAGCTACCAAACAATTACATTATAAATCAAGTTCAACTGTTCTTTGGGTTCAGGAAGATCTTCAGGATCACGTAGAATAGGTCGATTCAATCTCGATCCGATGTCCAAATAGAACTCATGCCGACAACTTTATTTGAAAAGCTAGACAGTATTTCAGACAAGCTGGACCGTATACTTGAATTGCTACAAGGAGAGTAAGTAATGGCTTCCAACAACAACATTAGTAAACAAACTTTCGAATGTCTTGTATGCAAGAAGCAAGGGTTCGATGAAAGGGTTTACTTGGCAGGTAAGACAGCAGACGGTAAGACAATATACTTAGAACCCGACGGAGTAACAGCACATCAACACAAATTCAAGCAAAGAACATCAGATGTTCAACCACCTATAACACTAGCAACTTCAGCAGACACTATCATTTCAAAATTAGATGCAATAGATAGGAAGCTCGACCGCTTGCTGGCAATAAAAGGTCAAGGTGACGATTGATAGTCTTGACAGTGACCAACAAACGCACTTCAAGCGATCTGGTAATAGATAAGATCTACTAAGTGAGAGTTCAACGAATTCCTTTTCTATGACAATACACGAAACGACGAAGGAACAATATTCACTTTATGCGATAGACACGGCGACATAATTAGACACGGAACTTTACCAATAAGCTCCAAAACATTCGAAAAGGTGATGTTAAAGAGTGGCTACAAACATGTTGATATTTACAGAACAAGACCGGACGCATTACCGTAGTAAACCGGATGTAACAGCAGACATCCTTAATGCAGTTAAAGACCAACCACTTGGCAAAACAAGAATAATGAATGCAGCATATATGTCCAACAACCAAACACGAGAATATCTAAATGAACTGATAACTAAAGGATTAATATCCTAAGATCCGGTAATGCGAATATATCGAATATCTAGAACGGGTATCGAATATCTAGGACTATATCATTGAAGAAATCAGGTGAGTGAATGCTGAAACGAACAAAGTTGGATTAATAGGAGGCCTTATAACTTTGATAGCAGCAGTAGGAATTATTTCTTATTTCCTATACATCCACAACTACAACGAGCAATAGACGCAGTCAGACCTTAGACTAGGAATTAATTAGAGTTAACTCGAAATGGTAACGATCCAATGAAAGTATAAATAATGTAATTGTTAGTGACAATAGTGACATATGGTGAGAAAAACACGTAACGGTTCTATCTGCCTCCCAATATCATTAGTCAAGGAAATTGATATTGTCCGAGGTGATATAACTAGGTCCCGTTTTGTCCTACGGGCGATAGAAAAATACATGAAGGACAAGGAGATGAAAAGAAATGCAGACTGAGCTCGTGGGTCACCCTACTAAGACAACCCACGAACTGCAGGATGTCATGTCCCCGATAGACAAGTGCACCTTGGTATGGACACGTTGGGTTCTCGGATTTGAACATCATGGACCATAGCAGCAACCAACCTTATAATAATTTCTCGAATTCGACCGAGAATAAAGATAATGAAAGCACAAGACCTTATAAAGTCCAGCAGTTGTGGGGTCATTACTTCATAGTTCTAGACCATAACACACACCCTTCAGAAGACCTTTGGTATACCCAAGAGCTGCAATCCAATGGTGATGTTTTGCTGAAACGAAGGACCCTAGAACGTTGACCGCCCAAATGCAGAAACATAAGCGTTCAAAGATACTGGACCATTTACTAGATGCATTATTACCAGAATGGGGAAAATTACAGTCCAATGTAAACGCAGTATTTGACCAAGGTAGGAGAGAAGGTTTCGGTGACATGGATATCCATTTCCATTGTGGACTAGTACCTAATAATAATAATATATACATATATATCATATATATATACATCATATAGCATAAGAGGACAAAGGCCTACGGTCTCCGTCCTTTTCTTAGAACTATTCATACCAACATACCTTATTAAGGCATTCATTTAATTGGCTCCTCCTAGAAAACCACCTTATCACCTTTTTACTATGAATATGCCTCTAGACCTAGACCAATTACTCTTAGAAGAATGTAACAAGCTACAAACTAATAGAAAGGACTACATAGTAGAAGCATTGAGAGATAGACTTTCAAAACCACATTCTAATGCAATTGGTATAGTTTACGGTGATAAGAATATCCTATTAGAACGCCAACAGCAATTACAACCTACAATTGATGAACAATTAAAGACAGCAATGCGAAACTTTGATACAGCATTAGAACAATTACTTCCTTTCATATCATTTTCACAAATGGACGTACCTACTTTCTTAAGGTGGAAAAAAGACCGAGACAGTAGAATATTTAAGGTAAGAAACCCTAAATATGTTTCAGGTAATAGTAAAATGGGTATTGCAACAGCATCAGTTGAACCGAACAAAGGACATGATTGGGAGAACAAACTAAAGTCAATGAAGACTACAACTGCAATAGGGGAAGACGAAGAGTTCATAGTTTAATGTCAACGACTCACATTAGGCAAGTATCATACTACGGCGAAATAATAAACCTATCAGACGAAAGCTATCAAATTCTAATGAAATGCGTTAGTAATGGTGAAACCATAGAGCAGGCAATGGATCGAGCTCGCATTGAATATGACGAAGGAAAACAGGACTTAGAAACCCTAGACTACTATATCCATTTATATCCAACGCAACGGCAACAACACTAACCCTTCATTTTTTAGGTCTATAATTTCCATACCTTTATAAACAATTGTTGTATATTCCTAAGTAGTAACATTAATTCGTAGTATGGAGAATAATAATATTGATACCCAAGTTAAAGCGTTAGACATTAGGTTCGATGACACCTATAATGAGGTTTGTAGGTTGAACGATGAACGGATAGAGATGGAATACACATTAAAGCAAAGGTTGAATGACATGGGGGACATCTTGGAACAAAAATACACATTACTAATACCTAACGAGGAGGAGTTAAGAGAAAAACTTAAGGACGTTTGTAGTGAAATATGTAATAATCGAAGTTTCAGTAGCAACGAGCATATACGTTCCTATGTACACAGATGCTTCCTTAGAAGGTTCATAAGCGACTATAACATACCTTAGACGCTCAATACTTTAGGCCAACTTTCAATTCTTATGGAGATACGTGGGGTTGTGAAGATTGCAACCTAACAGGTGACTTTTGGTTCATGGAAGACCATGATTGCAGTAGGAAATCAGGGAAGAAAACACATTTCAACAACTATATCACTGGTCCCTTCTTCATTAACTCCTGACCGCAGACCAAAACATGGCATAGGCGCAGTAGGGAGAACATTTTAGAAAAAAGGACAGTAACGACACTAAAAAAAGAAGAAGGAATACGAACTGAACATAAAGGAGGTCCATATAAGGTCCCCCCAAATTGCTATATCGTCAAAACTTGGAGTAACACTGTGAAAGTTATACCATCATATCACGAAGAGATTAAGACAGTTTGTAGGGTCTTGCTATAAGTGCAAAGTTCAAGGCAAAGATACGAAGGAGGTTTGCAAAGATATCTGATTACAAAATAATGTCTATATAAATACAATTATAATATGGTAAGTTATATAATGAGATTTAATGACACCACACCACTAGAGTAATGAGTGTAAGAAAGTGTTACCAATGCAGTGCCATTATTAACTCTCCTAAAGAAGTTTCAGAATCGACTATTAAAATGTATAAGTAGATTGCTTTACACATACGCTTTCGGCTATGATAGAATATACATTGCAGAATAATAATGAACGCTGGCAAAAGAACGTTAGTTATGGACTGTTGAAATTATGGTTACCAAGGGAAGCAAAGCATAAAGAGATAGAAAGCAGAGTACAGAAGTTCATATCACAAGAGCTAGGGTGTAGGATAGAGAAAATAGAAATAGTCAGCAGTAGCGGGACATGAGATATAGAGAAAACTTGCTGTTAGCAACCGCTAGTCTAGTCCATCAGCCTTTTCTAGTCTATAAACACGCTTCGTAATATGGGACTGATGGGAAAGCTATCATCACAGGGCTTTCTTGATAATATAGATTACTTAAACTTGTAAACTAGGCATGGCAATAAGTGGATTAGTATAAAGAGAGTGAGTAGTCAGGAATCGAACACTGAGGAGGATTACAGATCTGTAGGCCTTACCGCAATACCAATTCTACCCAAGTTAGTATCCACATTTTCCATATTTAAATCTCAGTATCAAAAAGATAAGTATGAATCGCATTATAACCGATTAATTTTAATTAGTTAGAAAGGCAGAATTCGCATTACTTCAAAGAGGCCGTTCAGTGTTGAATGTAAAAGGAATGGAAGAAAAACTAGAGAATATTCAAATTAAGTCTCTACCCAGCTAGGTGTTATTGAAATTACGTCTATCTATCCTTCCTGATTTATTCCAATAATTTTTCCTTGACAATTTCATACTCTTCATCTATCTCAAACAAATTTGTGTGGCAATCATTAGTAACGCCAATATTTTCAAATTGTTCTGATGCAGCACTTGAGAGAGGAACAATTCCATCATCTTCTTCGCCAATTACATAATCACCAATCCAGCGTTCAAGAGGTAGCCATGTGTAATTAGGACAGTTTGAATCGGAGCTTATATCAAAGAAAGTAAAGTAAGGAGCAGGATTCCAGTTTCCGGCAATAGTGTAATAGTCTGTATTTTCATTTGTATCTGCTTCTGAAGCTTCGGATCCCTCTACCAGATCGTTTAACGCAGGAAAACAGTAAAACTCTACTAGATAAGGATATATCATTGGATAGAACAACAATGCATTGAATGCGTAATCCTGCGTTATTGTTGCTGCTGGAGAACCTAAATTTGGTGTTCCTATCATTATCAGCTTTGATACATCGTCATTTGAAGGATTATTAGATAGGTATACTCTTGCGTCCAACCCCCCTTTGCTATGGGCTACAATATTTATCTTATCTTTCCCCGTTTCTGTTTTGAAATCTTGCACAATTCTTTCTAGCTGTTGTGCATGTGATTCAGAACTACCACAAGGATCATCTATAGGAAAACGTACTGCTTTGGCCTTGAATCCATCTTCTTGAAGTTCAGGTAACCATTGGTTCCATACCTCAGGACCAGACTTGTACCCATGTATTAGTAGCACTGGAAGAGGTTTAGTTTCATTTTGGCTGTATACTAAAGGAGAGTAAGAAACAGCGTTCACAACAAACAATGGTACTAAAAATGATAGAGTGATTCCAATAACCACACATCCTTTTTTCATAATGTTGTATGTAATTTCATTTGTATTTCTACTTTGATAGTGTCTCTATATGATTTCTCAACTTGCAATTTGATCTGTATTCCTAGATAGAATACCATCTAATCCAAATTTAGTAAGGATTAGCCAAGTTAACCAGTCATAGGGTTTGAATTGAAAAGTGCAATTTCTAATTCTTCTTACGAATCTAACTTGTGTTTACTCTAACTCTGCTCTAATACGCTTTAGCAACTCTTCCGTAGTAATCGGCTTCTTAATGAAACAGTCAATACTCTTCAGAGGATGTACTTCTCTTACTGCTTCCGTATTAATTTCGCCAGCAGTTATAAAACAAACCCGGACATTGAGGTCCCTCCGTACTAGATTCTGGGCTAAATGAAAACTGTCCATTAAAGGCATGTTAACATCAATTAGTAATAAATCGTAAAAATTAGGTGTAAATTCTACTAAAGCAGTAACT
>JAATVS010000064.1 GCA_014523695.1 Nitrososphaerales archaeon TH5895 | reverse complement strand
CTGTAAAGTTGGTGCTATCCATTATCCTGTCACAGTAAATACAAATCCATTGCATTGTCATCATCGCACTCTGAAGGAATATACATAATCTGTTTATATAAGATTCTTATATTATAGTTCTCCAACACTGTTGTGAACTTATTTCATAACCCTGTTCGGGTACAATCTGCTAACAGGAAATGACATGAAATGACTAGAACCTGTTGAGCGTAGAGTATAGGGAGCGTAACTCCTTGGAAGTATCCTAAATCACGTAGGTTCTGTGGTACCGCTCCCATCAAGACAATGTTATTTATTTTTCCTGGACTGTCGATTGCAACTCTTGGTGCCCTCGCTATGTCCAATTAGAGTTATATAGTTAGCATCAACCCCTGGTTGCTGTATAAGAACATCTAACTCCTTCTCCGCATCTTGCTGTAGATCGTGAACTGTTGCATTCCCCAGTATTACCAATACCTCGACTATAGGTGTTCCTCATTACAGGAGATGGCTAGGCACAGCACAACTTGATGTGAACGTTGGTCTGCTGTAAGAATGACCAGCCTAGTTATCCCTATTTATTTCGCGCCTAAAAAGGAGATTAAAGAATAAATACTTTCCAAGGAGGATATAAAATAGTCCTTGTCCGACAATGGCGATTAATGTTGAAATTCGGCCCTAATGTAATGAAGTCAATACGTTCTAGAATTGGCTTAAAAATAGGAATTCTAGTTTTAATTCAAGTCGTTTTTGTTATCAGTAGCTTTAGCATACTTTCATATTACGAATCACAAGATACGCATCTGGGAAACTCAATAAATATCTCAGGGAAGAATCGGTTTCTCACTTCTAACCTTGTGTTAGAGATATCAGAATATTTCTCTCAAGGAGGTAATAACAATGACTTGGCTAAAGTTATCTCCACAATGAACCAGCTGGAATCAAACATCTTGACATTAAAACAAGGTGGAATGATATCTGATATAGATTTAAGACCCTTGCCATCAAAGTTCCTTGAAGACTGGAATACAATCTATCAGGAATGGGTTTCTCTAAAAACTATGTTAACAGATAGCGTAGTTCAACCTAATGACAAGATCAATAATGCTGTAATAACGTCGCCAACCAATGAATCTCTAAAAGCAACAATTGAAACTAGCGCATCATCATTACTGAATTCGTCTAATGTGTTAGTTACGAAATTAGGGGAGTACGCAAGAGTCAGTTCTCAGAATTCAATGATTTTGCAAGGGATATTTGCAATATTAAATATTGCAGTTGCTGCTGTAGTACTGTATCTTGTTATGAGAATTCTAAAACCAGTATTTGCACTAACTGCTGCAACATCTGAAATAAGCAAAGGAAATTTAGACGTAACAGTTGAAGACAAAGGGAATGATGAGCTCTCTGTTCTAAGTAATTCATTTAACTCTATGGTAAAATCATTAAAGAGCTATATTGAGAAACAAAATGAATTAACAAAAGAACTGGAAAATGCAAATGAGGAACTTAAACACAAGGATCTACTAAAGGATGAATTCATAAACGTGGCAGCACATGAGCTTCGAACACCCATACAGCCGATACTTGGACTAACAGAATATCTTCATTGCATAAAGGAAGGAAACAGTAGAAGCGTCCCAATAACCGTGCAGCAAGAGGACTTGCTGCTAGGTATTATACTTAGAAACTCAAAAAGATTAATGCAATTAACAGAAGATATATTAGATGCTACAAAAATTGAAAGCGGATCTCTTATTTTAAAGAAAGAAAAATTTGACCTCAATAAGATGATCATGGAAATCTTAAGTGAGTATCGCCACAGTATCAAGAACAGCAAAAGAAGCAACCTAGCTTTACATTATGAATGCCAAGGAGATGGTGCTGCGATTATAGTAGCAGACAGAAGCAGGCTCTGTCAAGTTGTTAATAACTTGATAAGCAATGCTTTCAAGTTCACAAATGATGGTCGCATCAAAGTTACTGTTGAACAAAAAGAGAACAGCAACAAGATTATTGTCAAAATAAAGGATACAGGAATTGGCGTACATCCAGACATTTTACCGAAATTATTTACAAAATTCGCTACAAAATCTGACAAGGGTGGAACTGGTTTGGGGTTGTTCATTTCCAGGAGTATAATCGAAAAACATGGCGGAATAATCTGGGCTGAGAATAACAAGAGTGACGGAGGTATAGGAGCAACGTTCTCGTTTAGTTTGCCAACTGATATGAACGAATAACATTCAGAGGGTTAATGCAGAACCTAACAAACAAAACTGTATTACTTTACCTGATAAAGTCCCTATAATGGTTTCAGTGCCTTCAGGCCTTCAGGCCTGTCCTTACTGTGAAATCCTAGGCCACGGCAAAGTAGAATTCAATACCGAGGACTTGCTGGAAAGACACGGAGTACAAAAACACCCAGGGTGGCCAATTCATTCAAAACCAGACATAGAGAAGTTTAGGCTAGAACAAAGTCGCAAGAAAGAAAAAAGAGACGAAGGTATGTCTACCTAGACTTCGTTCACGCTGACGAAATAACCACTGGAAGTACTATATGTTAATACTCTCTCATGGTTATATGCGTGCATGATTGCTTCGTCCCCTTCGTTAAAACTTTCTCGTACTCCACAAGGGAGACAAGTTACTTCGAACAATTGGGCTCTTAAAATTCACCTATCAACTATTCTATTGGTTTCAGACTATACAAGTTCCATGTGTACGGTTAATTGCATTCTGTACTTGGACATGGTTGACTAGAACATTATACTGAAAGATCTGTCACTTCGACAGATCTTAGGGAAGAAAGTTGCAGAGATAATAATCATCTATATCAGGCTCTGCTTAGACGTTCTTTTTACAGCCTTTGCTCAGTTACATTGCCGTCGCATGATGCTAGAGTTACAGCCTCGCGTATTAACTGCCTCTTACCTGCTTCAGCAGAGATTGATTCTTCATTTTGTGTATCCTCTAACGTCGCGTTTCTAGGATATATTAATCACACCATTCATCAGCAATTGATAAGTACCAGCTTAGCTTATCTTGTCTAAACGGCCAAAAACTTGCTATGAGAAGCACCGAAAAAACAGAGGTATATCGTAATCCCTATGGCGCAATCAACACCGTTATTAAATTTATAGATAATGCTACTGAGAGAATTGACGGGTTTGTTGACCACACCCGCCCTTTATTGATCAATAAT
>JAATVS010000414.1 GCA_014523695.1 Nitrososphaerales archaeon TH5895 | reverse complement strand
TTGAAAGTATTTGGCTATTTGCCATCATTTACGTTTCTGTATATGTGCCCGTAGCAATTGTTATTGGGTATTGGCACCGCAAAACTCAATGGAGGGTAGAACAGCATGCCTTATTTAAGGAGAACGTGATAGGGGCAACCATGTGGTTATTCGTCATAGATCTTATTGATGGTAGGGTTTCTGAAGAGGAAAAGCAACAGATGAGAGATATGCTATCCAAGATTGTGCGAAAACCACCTAAGCCACCGGCGGCGGAACAAACCAGAAATTAGAAACAAAATCGAATTGATCGACCTACCGAAACTAGAATCTCTGATTATAAAGAATCGTGAATAGAACAAAGGGGACGGGACTGGCCCATGGGGATATGCGACACTTACCTTTGCTTTCGTACAAATAGAAGGTGCCCATATCTGATGAGTAGAAGGTTTAGCTTTATGTCTTTACTATGAGTAACGCCATTTTGTGATATTTACACAGCGCGTGGAAGTATAACCCATAATTGCCGTAATAATATAAAAATAGAGGAAAACTAAAATGTAGTACAGTAGATTATAGGCAGCTGGAGTCTTTAAATCGCTCTTAAAGAACCAAATTGTCTATCATGCAGAAGGTAGGCGATCAAATTGGGCTTCACAAAAATAATTGGCCGTCTACCTGTTCCTTCTAATAACCATTTTTATAGTATGTTGTGAATTAGGCTGCAGCAGTATGCAAAAGTACTGTTCGATTCAGACAGATTTGATGCATAGCGTATAAGGTATAAGGTAGACAACCAGGATTCAAGCGATTCTTCTCTCCTGGTTGTTCTACCTTTTATTATGAGAAAGATTCTTAGTCATTATAGCTCATATATTAATACCAGCAGATAACAAAATCCAGGGTAGACGACCATATTTGGCTTCACAATCGATATTGGCTGTCTACCTCTCTAACTAAGAGAGTATAAGAAAATCATATTCATTTCCATCGGAAGCGATTATTCTAAGTTGGTTTTAGAAAATGAATCTGCAACGTCGTCAATTGGAGGTCAAGAGTCATCTAGTAAAGAAGATTCAGGGTAAATGTGACGTACAACGGTTGCAGAAAGGTTAAGAATATCAATAACTACAATAATACTGCTTCATTTATTGAAGCAAAGCACTAGATTCCTATCTCTGGGATATAGCTAGATACCTGCCTTTATGGTCTAGTTAAATCCCACTGGCTGCTTGAGCAAGGGACCAGAGGTCATATATGATCGTACAGAAGGGAGAGGGGTAGATTGTATCCTACACTAATGGGTTTCTGTATCTCATCCCCTCTCTCTTGATTTAATTAAATTGTACATTATTTTATCTCATATTCACACAACAACGGAATGAGTAAGCAGACCTTAGCTAAGAGTAAGCAGCGAAAGATGGCCGAGTATGAGACAAGATACGTAGGGTATGCCATCATTTCTTAGATACTTTATGTGTATAGCTTCCCTTCCTAAACATATATGTACTAGAGCCAGATGATTAATTCCATACTTAATTTATCCCTTGCAATGCATCACAAAAGATCACAGATCATGTGGTATGCCAAGTAATGTACCTATAATTGATACCTTAAAGGAGATTTACTTGATTTCAATTACAAAGCATACTCTAAATAGATATAGAGATTGATTTAATAATAAGAATGGCTCGGAGATCTAGAAAGGAGGACAATCAATGAGTCTTGAGAAAAATCCTACTACTGGCAAAGTCCTCGAACTTTTCGGGCCAACTGTTGAATTTCTGACATCTCCCCAGGAGGCACAAAGTGACTTCTGTGTGCTCAAGGGCACTATTCCACTAGGTGTTTCTGTTCCGCTTCACTCTCATGCCGATACAGAGGATTTTTTCGTTATCTCTGGTGAGATAGAGGGATTGAGGCAAGACAGTGAGGGCTACAAGTGGATCGGAGCAAAAACGGGCGATTACATTCATGTACCTTCTAACGCACGGCATGCATGGCGCAACGTCTCCAACAAACCTACCCTAGTTTACATTATCACTACCAAAAATATGGGACACTTCTTTGAAGAGACGGGTAGATTAGAGACGAACACCTCTCAGCCTGTAACGTCCGAAGATCTTGCGCGTTTCGCAGAGATCAGTACAAGATATGGATATTGGAACGCTTCTTCCGAAGAGAATGCTTCAGTCGGGATACGGATGAGTTTCTAAATAGTCTACAATTTTTTTATATCGGACTCCATAATCACTCATTATTCAATACTAATGATAAGTGATACTTTGAGGAATGATGCGGCTAAATTTGAGTGAGTGTAGGCCGGAGTTCAATTTATTTTATTTTATTTTATCCTTATTCTTCTCGTAGCACTCTAAGACTTTATAGGGATTCATTTCAGTTGTATAACCACATCTCTCAAATTCATCTAATCCTTCCATTGTCTGAAGACTTTTCAGTATTACATCTAACT
>JAATVS010000063.1 GCA_014523695.1 Nitrososphaerales archaeon TH5895 | reverse complement strand
GGGTCGTGATGTTCCATCCCGAAATCAGTCTTAAATTGGGCCCAGAGGGATGGGCATTGTTTACAATGCGAGTCTAAATATTGCAAAAAATGTAATTCCTTTGTATACTTTTCAGTCTGGGTGCAAGGGGGTTTGTGAAGGGAGATAAAGGGATTCAACATATGCAATGAAGAGTTTAAGTTTTAGGGATTTTATAAATAATTAAAATAAGCAAGATGGTATATATTCTATTTTTCCATCTCTGAAATTTTATTCATAAGCAAGTTATAATGAAGTTCGTTTAACTTGCCTTTTGAATAAGCATCCTTAATATCCCTTACGAGTTTTAACTTTAGTGAAAGATCTATTTCTTTACCATCATCCATGGAATCGATTTTTTTCATAAATAATTCCTGATAGAGTATAGATATTTCTTCTTTTAGATTTGAATAATGAAATTGGCTTATCCTGCCTTTTGAAAATGAATCAGACATTTCATCTTTCAATTTATTCAGTGATTCAAAATCATGGTCATCTCGCCTACCCTCATCATTTAGTGACTTTATTTTCTTATGGTGAAGACTCGATTCTCTTAAATCTGTTTTTGTCTTAATCCATCCAACTATACTTGGAATAGACGCTCCAATCATGGTCGAAATAAGTATACCATACAAAGGAATCCAGTATTGAGGAGAAATTGGATCAGGTAATTCCCTGAAACTAGCAGTAAATGTACCATATTGAGTTAGACAAAAGGATGTCTCCGCAGTGTCGTTATAAATATTCAAAGTTTTTTGTATTGGTTCTATGATTGGATCAAAAAAACTGTGGGATTCTTCTATACATGGTTTCAGCGGTCTAGTAGTATTTGAATCAATATTCTCACTCCAGCTTACAAACTCATAGCCACTATTTGCCTTTGCTATACAGATAATTCCAGGCACTTCATACAAGTAGTGATTAGTAGGGTATTCAGTTTTATCATCACCACATAAAATCCTTCCCGAGTTTAATGAAAATATTTAAAATGTAATTCCCACAGCAACTTTGTGTACAGGACCATGAATTGCGAACATGCTATCAGAATTCTCAGAAGTCAAATAAACAATGTCGGTGTTCTCATTGACTTCAATATTCGAAAGTGGTTCAGAAACGTTGATATTAGAAAGTCTGTTTGTTTCTTCGTTCAGTGAGTAAAGGCCGTACTCAGATAATACATATACTGTATTGGTGTTCTCATTGACTTCTAATTCTAAGAGCGGCCCTAACAAAGGAATTACCTTGTCAATTTTAGTATTCGTAGTTCCATTTATAATTGAAACATCGCGATCAGAAATTTGTTTTTTAACTCAACACCCGTCATTTGAGTATCATTATACTGTTTGTAAAAATTCTCCTCTGTGATTATATAAACAGAATGGTCTTTTTCATTTACTTCAATATCAAGAGGTTCTTTTTTATCTGGAATGGATAATTTTTCCAAAAGCTTCAAATCATCATTAAAAATGAGTAGTTCTTTAGGATCTTGACTAATTACATAAACTTTTTCTGCTTCTTCATCTACTGCTATTTTGGAATAGTTTGCCTCTACATCATATTTCTTAACTGAGTCGATATTGAGTGGATTGGAGCCTTTATCATCAATCAACATTATACCATCTTTTCCTGCTATATACAACTTACTTTCTTCTTCATTTACTTCAATATCAGTCGGTTCTTGAATTAAGGGTATACTTTGTAGTAACTTATCTGTTCTTCCATCAATTATTGAGATAGTCTCTGAAGGAGATTTACCTGAAATATAGACATGATGTATCTTGTCATTTACCTCCACATCATGAGGGATTGTATTAATAAAAATTTCTTTCAAGGTTCCCAAATTGCTGTCTAGAATTGATATAGAATTAGAACGTTCATTAGCCACATATACTTTGTTTAAAAATCTATCGACTTTTACCTCATTTGGTTCTAATCCTACTTCTAGCCGGGAATTGGTTACATGATATTTTTCATTTATACTCTCTAAAGTCTGCCCAATTGCATTATTATTAAAAAACAGATTAGACAAAATAATTAATAATAAAGATAACAGATAATAGAACGACACCCATCCATCATATCCCAAATCAGATTACTACGTGACAGAATATTTCATAAACCATTCAAATTCACTTCCAGTAGATAGAGTATTTATGGGTTTTGCTAAGATCATTTAGAAGGCTTTTTCAGCTGCGATCATAATAAATGATGAGTCTAATAACTAAATAATTATTAATTTTCTGCAGGAATTACCAACAAACCATATCAATACAAAAGGGGATGTAATTTCGAATCCTTCTACTCTTGCAGAGATTTTAGTGTCTAGAAGAAAGACCATGCAACTGAGAAACGAGTCAAATCTAGTATAAGTTCTGCCATTTCCCACTACACCCGGGTGGTCTAAGACTTCTTCTTCCTGCTACTTCTTGTTGCATCCGAACAGTTTCATTTCCCGAGATTAATACTTGCATTGCCTAATAGTTAAAGAGATGGCGAGCCTAATAGTTAGGTGTAGGGCCTAAAGAGTTGGTTGCATTAGTGATGCATCTACTTAGCGCATCCTGCTGTATTTGGGTAAACCCTGGTTGGGAGGCTGCCAAGAGACTATTAACCTCGGTCAATACCGTCTGTCTGTCACGGGCAGTATTATTTCCATTTATCAGCACATACCATATCCCGACCATATCAGTTACCGGACCGCTATCTCCGATTACATTTTTATTTATAAGCGTTAGCGTGTCGTCGGTAGGTATTAAGGAGGCAAAGTTCTGTATACTTTCAGTCCAATTTTGAATATTGCTAGGGACTACTTCCGTTTCGCCAATTGTCTTGAAACAGCCCGAAATTGGGTCACTTCGCTCTCTCGCTCTCTCTTGTGCTACCACAGATGACTCTGATAGCAAGGTCACTGCTATAAGTCCGGCTAAGGTAAAGGTAATTACTACGATTACTGCGATTTTTTTGGAAATATTTGTCTTCAACTTGTTAATCTCCACATTACATCACCTATTTGACCATTTCGACAATACCCATCATGCCAAAGTCCCCGTGGAACATCAGGTGGCAGTGATAGACGGTTTTTCCCACAAAATCTTTAAAAGGTATCCTAATAACCACTTCACCGCCAGTTGGAATAATAACTGTATCTTGTAATCCTCGAGCATCATATGGTTTCCCATTAACTGATATTACTTGAAAATCATTCACATGAATATGAAATGGATGAATATTGGTCGTATTTACGCCGTCAAGGTTTACTAACTTCCACTCCTCTACAGTTCCAAGCTTAACTGTTTGATCTATTCTGTT
>JAATVS010000413.1 GCA_014523695.1 Nitrososphaerales archaeon TH5895 | reverse complement strand
CTTTTAGAGTCAATATTACTCCGGACCATTATCGTTACAATCATCATCACTGTTATTATCATTATCCTCTGAAGTCGCATAAAGAGTTGGTAGAAGTACTCCCAAATATAATGAATGGATTAGTACACTTGATAGCACAACAAGCATAAGAATACGAAGAAAGAGTTTCCCAGTTAAAATATAACTATCATTAGTTGCATCCCTTGCCAATATTTACCAATTTGCATAATTAATCGACGATTTTCTTTTACTATAAGATTTAACAGAATTTCATCAATCATTTATTTAGAAAAAAATCATTGATAAATGAACCCAATATTGCCAAGGCTAACAAGGGATAAGCATAATAACGATATCAATAGAAAGAAAAGATTACCACCGCCATATCGTGGAACAAGTTTCCTTTGTTCTGCCCTTCTCGCTGCAACGTCAATTAATCTTTTAATTAGTGACAATCTTGTTTTAGCACTTACTCGTGGAGCAATGTACGACGACTTATTGGTGAGCGGCATAGGAAACAACAGCAAGAGTAATGGAACAGATCAAACGGCTGTTACCGAGGCAGAAACAGCAATAGGGGCGAAGCCAAAATGCTACAAGTGAATTTATCTATGGAGATTATGGTAACGATGAGATCCAAGGCTCTAGCAGAAGCGACCATCTCAGTGGTGGACCGGGGAGTGATGTAACGGTAACGATGGTGGGGATTATATCCAAGGAGGCCCCGGTATTGACTCACTGTATGGTGAGGAAGGAAATGATGTCCTTTCTGGAGGAGAAGGAGCAGACTATTTTGATTGTGGACCTGGAAGAGATAGCATAGACGATTTTGATTCAACAGAGGGGGATTATGCTTCGAGTAATTGCGAGGTAATAGAAAATGAAGAAAGACCATCTCAATAGCATTTCTCAAAGATAATGGTTTATGAAGTGGCTATTACATTTGCACTTGAACTTCCGCTTTAAAGGAGTACAGTACCCGTTACTCTTACTTTTAATAATAACCACTATCCCAATTTTTCCTTATGCTCTTACTTATACGAGTCATATGACAATTGGATTTGCAGCCGCCTCAAGCATTGAAATCAATGAAGACGATGCATCTTTGGTTGGAAACAACAATAGTACGGCTCCTGAAAGCAGTAGTTGTATCAGTTTCGATAGTTCTAAAAGAGCAATATCGATAACCTGCAAAACTTCAACTCTCCAGTTCCCCTTCTCTCTATGACATTCTCCCCTGAAACTTACATACCTGAGTTATTAGACAAAATAGCTCCTAGGAAAGTAAGAGCATCGAACTGATTATTCTGTCTCTGGTTCTGGTTCTTCTATTGTTACTTTGTGATTAGTTACGGTCACAGATTCATTGCTGATAATGACTGTTACTCCCTGAGGAGGTATCTCATTCATGTTAGTATCGACTACATCTTCGAGGCTCATTGTAACGGTTCCGTTAGTAGGTAGTGGATCTAATGGTGAAATATCAATAGACACATCTGGTGATTCTGTGCTCGTTGTACCGTTCAGCCCAGGTGTTGGTGCTCCTACATCTCGATCAAGTACCTAAGCATATACTACTTGGAAGCAAGTTAGGGTAATACTTGCCATAATAAGGACTGTTGCTAGTGTCTCTGTTTTCAACATCAGCTAATGGAGTTAAGACGAATATTATCCTTCCCCTCAGGACCGCTAAAATAACCTAATATCAAAGACACATGTTCTTTAACCGACACAATCCTGGAGACATTGGGTTACGTCTCCTCAGATTTTAGAGATCCTGTTACCATATAATGAGTACGCTATGATAATAAGGCCATCCGCCCTAATATCATCATCTATCCCTTGAACGTATTTAGCTAATGGTAATACTCTACACATAACAAGGTTTTGGAATAAGTAATGGAATTAGTATGCCTAGGCAGGCACAACAATTGGTCTCTTCTAATTTATCTGGTTCAATATTTTCTCTTCTCTAATGATTAATTTTTGGTATTTGTTAGTTGAACTGTCGGTTATCATTATCTGTTATGTAATGCACTGCAAACATAATATTCATATGCCAGAAGGTAGTGATTTTGGAATGGAATCATGGTTGGCAATCTTGTACAACAATTTGGACATGCTGTAGATAATAATAACGTCACATATTCAGTTATATCGTGAGGTGTAAGAGCCTACTACGATGTCGCCAGTAATATTGGCAATAGTGTTGATTGCTGCAGGTATAGTTATCGTTTTTTTCCTATCTGGGTTCCAAATATTTAGCGTATTCTCTCCAGGTACTTCTGAAGAAGTTGTTGTAAGTATTAAGCAGGATAATTTATGTATAGTAGAAGCTTCAGATAATGTTCCCAGACAAATTCAAGATTGTCCATACGACGAAGGGCAAAGAATAACAATAGTCTATAAGTACGAACAACCAGCTATTGAAAGCCACAGCCCGGTTAGCTAATGATGATAGCTCAGCACGAACAAGACTGTCTGCATTTGGACTTTCAGCTTCAATTTGAAACTCAATTCCCTCAGTTATTGGTTCATTCGCTACGTCAAATGTCTTTGCAAAGTTGATATTGCATTGTGTGCTCACATTTAGTTTTGACAGTCTTATGTCCTTAGATGAGGCTACAGTTACAAAT
>JAATVS010000062.1 GCA_014523695.1 Nitrososphaerales archaeon TH5895 | reverse complement strand
AAGGAGGAAGTACGCAAGTAGTGATGAATTTCGAACCTCTTGGTAAAGATTCGACCCTCGTCAGAATTGAAGAGTATGGCTGGAATAATCAAATTCAAAAATCCCTTGATGAATCCTATAGTCATTGTCAGGGCTGGATGCTGTCTCAAAGTTTACGTAGAATTTGGCAAAAACCTCAGAGAGTTCTTTTTCTAATACTTAAATCCACTCTGCTATTAGTATCGATCAAAATCAATCATCAATCTGAGGTTTCTGGGGTTTCTGAGGTCTTGATTCTGCAGATGTGAAATCGAACTGAATGTGTATCGCGAAACATGTAAAATGTTCACAATAAGTTCGCCGCACCGATGCTAAATTAGCTCAGAAATTCTGTTCGGAATTGTAACCTTTTGACTTGACAATTTGTTCATAGTTCTATCAACACAAAGTCTTTCTGCTTCATTATAGAGTCTCTTAGATGATTGAAGTATTCGGTTACGAAAGGAGATTTGTGAAGATGAAGCTGCAAGATGGGGACCAATTGTTGGATCGCTTAAATAGGCCTCTAGAACTACACCTACTGCAATTACAAATAATTCTTCTTTCTCATACAACATTGACCAAACAGTCTGTTCAACAAATCGTTCGATATTCTGGTATTCTTCTTTATCTAGTTTAAGATTCACCAAGTTCTGCAATCTTAATAATTTGTTTTTCAGGTTGCTTATGTCATGCCTTCTGTTTTGAATATCGTCATTCAACACCCTTTTTGTTCCAACCAGACTTGACGTCTCAGACCGAAGTACAGACAAATCATTCTTGAGACTATCCCTGGTACTCTGTAGTGTAATAATGTCATTTGTCAGCTTCTGACATATATCATTAAGATATTGAAGCTTGTTCCCATGTTTAATAGCTTCTAGTATTTCCTGATGCGAAATGTTATTCTGTTTCATGATTCTGTAGAGGTCTAGGATTGTGTATAAGTTGTAATCTATGTCTTCATAGACTTGTACTAGATGGTGAAGCCCATTAAGTTTAAGGTAGTCTTTATACAACTTATGCACTTCGTCAGCTGGTAAATCCAACTCAATTGCTATATCCAATGGCTTCCAGTCTTCAGAAAATAGTTTCAAGGCCTGTGACTGCTTTGACATGTACTGCCGGGGTTGTTGTAGAAGTTGCTTATGTTCCACTATTTCAGGAACTTTCAGACTATCAGTTCGAATTCTTTCCTTATCTTCTATTGACTTCTTAATTGTTGAGCTTATGTCCCTTAGTGACATATGCACCTCCTGAGCAATCTCACGATATGTCTTCCCTTGGTTATGAAGTTGCAAAACGAGATTGGCCTTTCCCCTCTTATCTACTAAAATCAATTTTATAGATTTCTAATAGCATAAACACATAACCAGCTCAAAAACCTTCTTGTAAAGCGATACCTTTGTTACCATATTGTTTTCATATTGCTGTTATTGGCCCTCTGATATGCATGAACCTTCTTTAGTAATGCATGAGGTAGTTACATATGTTTTAGCTACTATTTGCATAAACGCTCCAAAATATCAAATCTGAGCGTAAATCTGGTCATAATACACGGCAAAATGCGTTTAAGATGAGAAAGCAGTTTCCTATCAGTTCTTCTTGTTACCACGCGTTACCATTCATTTTTATATACTTTATAATGTTGAGATTGATATCTGTCCATTTGAGAATGGTACAGAAGTTTTTTCTTCTCCGTGATAGATAACTGAAGTTTAAAGATATCTAACAACTAACGAATCGTATGGGCCTACTTACATTTCTTCTTGTGATTGTGATCATCCTTGCCATAGTGGGTTTTGGGATGGAAGACTTTCTCTTCTGGAGTTATCACTGGCTTTGATAAGGCTGTAGACATTGGAACGCCTGTCATCAAGGACTTGACACAAGAAGCTAGAGAGTGTGTGAATAGTCCCGAACAATTAAGGCCTACCTATTTGTTTCTCGTTGATTTCCTTATTACCTTTCCAACAATCTTCTACGAATAAAGAATACGTGGACCTATTCCTTTTAACCACATAACCGCCATCTTCTACAGTCATTGTACCCCCTTGTGTCTTCCTATTACCTCAGTCTCATTATCAAATCCTCCGAGTCTTCAGATAACCACGTTTTAGCATATATCCATAAGAAAGACCCACTGTAAATATGAAGTTTATATTCTCCTTAGGTATGGTAGACGACCAGCATCATCAACCTGTAATACTGTGCTATATGACCTTAGGATAACATCCGCAATCTGCACATTTAACATGCATAAGCTATTAACTAGTAAATCATTCAAACTATTAAAAAAAGTTTTGGAAATCAGAAGCTAAATTCACAATATTCCTATAAGTAGCCCATTTTAAATCAATTAAGATAACTGAGTGACGCTGCAAAGATAAAGAAGATACTATATTCACTATTTTTCTTTTTCATTGCTGGTCTATGTGAAATTGGCGGAGGTTACCTAGTCTGGTTGATGATGAGGCTATTTCCACGTACGATAAAGTGGTAAAAATGTCATCGAACGACGAAAAATCCCTTACAAACTGCGTTGAGCATAGCCCCACTACCTACTGGGATTATAAGAGTGTCTGGAACTTGCCAGCAAAAATAGATTCTGCATATGGGAGAGTCATTAAATCCTTATCCATCTCAGTATATATTTACAGATGACTTCTTCGGTTAGCAATGAATAGGGATTGAAATACGGAGAAACGTTCAAGCAAACCCTCAGCGACTACCCATTCTATAAGGATCTCTTATTAGTT
>JAATVS010000412.1 GCA_014523695.1 Nitrososphaerales archaeon TH5895 | reverse complement strand
ACTTAAGTCCTCAGTGGCAAAGCCAGCTAATCTCTATGTTAGAAAAAATCTTTCGAGGGCAACAAATTCCCGTAGACGAAGTAATCCGAAATATTAACATAAAAATACGTGAGTTATCATTAACGCCTCTTGACCTGAAGTCATTGTCCCAGACAGTTACTCTTGGATTGATGTTACTAGAATTCCTTATTAATCTAAATGGAATAGAAAGAAAAGAGAGATTGGTTCAAAACTCTTCCGCGACAATAACAGAAGTAGAAAATATTCAAAAATTCATTGATAGTCACACAAATATATTGTCAGACGATACTACAAGAGCAATATTTGCTACAGGTGTTTGTGTTGGCATATTGCTTGAAGTTCAGGAACAACTTTATGATAAGGCCGCCCCTTTCTGGAACAGACTAAATAGGCTAAACTTAGACCTTGAAAGAGTAAAAGAGCTCTTTCCAGAAGTTAAGAGTAAGCTTTCAATGTATCGTGAAAAAAGATATGATACAGTAATAAACTATCTAAGCGTTAATGAAATATCAAAGATAAATTGGTCGTCTACTATACCTAAGGAGAATATAAACTTCATATTTACTGTGGGTCTTTCTTATGGATATATGCTGAAACGCGGTTATCTGAAGACTTAAGAACTTAAAGATGAGACTGAGGTATCATCATGATCATGACTCAAGGATATACTGTGTAGACGCATATAGTCGGAAAGATTTTCAACTGATATCATATAACTTTTCCTGCCATATTGCATATCAATGGAAACAGAAGAGATAGCAGCGCTGCCACATACGATGTTTAGATAAGTAATACTTCATCATATGGGCCTTTCTACCTTCATCTAAACCCTTTAAGATTCTAATCCAATGTTCTTCACTTGGTTTAATGTAATCAAGAAGAACATCTTCCCCTGGCTTAGGTAGTTTATCGTAACCTGTTGACCCTTTCCAGGCTTTAGTTAATCCACGCATGGCGCGCCTATGGGACTGTTCGGTTGTAGGTTGTGGTTTAGGCATCTATTGCAACTAAACCTTTTTAAATTTAGTTGCAATAACATCACTAAGCAAAAAAAAGGCAAAGTGACATCTATCGTATGATATCGGCAAACGAATACAAATGTGCAATGTGTGGAAAATATGTTTTTGTTAGTGATGGAATTGCCAAGGAAAATGTAAAAGATCAGCAGCTACAAAATACTTCCTCATTACCAACTGTGGTAGTAGAACAAATTGATGGATCGCAATATACTTTTGATAATGCAAGTTGTGCATTAATGTTCAAAAAATTCAACGCTGTGTATGGAAGTAAATTTGCTGATCAATAGATATAATTATGCTGGATATCTATATCTAATGTCTACCTTTAGTCGCTCAGCTCTCATAGATATTCCTCTTAGCTGACTCAGTTATCTCGTTTCTTTCATATACAGCGTTCCATAAGAGAGCAGATCCGAATTCAGATTCAGACTACTACTGTATCCTTGAACAAATTTCTTTCTATCCCTTTGTCTTCAGGACCCGACAAAGTACGTTCTTCTTTAGCATATAAATAATCTGACGACCTTCGCATATCATCCGAATTCTGTTCTGACGGTTCCTTTAGTGCAAATGATGACATGGACGATATATTGTCACTTAAAGTGGTGATTACCTTATTTGTGAGGTTTTCAAGCATCTTTTCATAAAGCTGCTCAGCTTCGACTAAAATTGGTTCATCATTTTCTGGTTGCATTATCGATTGATTGTAATAGAAGGCATGAAATTTCTGAGGGTCTAATCGCAATAATTCGATAACGGATTGAATAGCCATTCTCAGTAATCGCCTACGATCTGTTAGAATATATTCGATCTGTCCTTTGATTGCTTGTTTGACTTTGTTATAATCTATGTTGCTATTTTGAAAGTCCTTCACGAAATTCTGAAGTCTTATCTTCTGCATTTCTAGCTTAGCTTTTTCATCTTTTGATTCTTTTATGGTTAACTGAAGCTGATCCACTGTTGTCTTCATTCCTGAAATCTCGTTGCATAATCGATGATAGTCCTCAGTTGAATTGGTTTTTTCATCTTCTAATGAATTTAATCCAGCTTTGAGTCGATCATATTCCAATTTAACCCTTGGAAGATGCCCGTTAGCGATCTTGAGAAGCTCTTCAACTTCGTTATCACTCATTCCCGAATTCAGAGCTAGTTTGACAAAGTTCACATATGCCCATGGGTTATCCTTGATCTGTAGGTAAACCTTGGTGAATTCGGTACATCCGAGAAGCATGAAGTACTGCTGGTGGTACTGTATTGCTTTTTCAGCTTCGAGGTTTAATGTAATAGCTACTTGTAAAGGAGTTTTTCCTTCTGAAAAAAGTTCAAAGGCTCTTGAATGTATTGAAGTAGATTCATTTAGACCAGCTCTATTCAAGACTGCCTTGATCGTGTTTGGGGATACTCCAGCCTCTTTTGTAATCTCTCTATATGTCTTCCCTTTTTCAGCTAACGCTAAGACAAGAGCTTCTTTTTGCTTTTTATTCATTACCAGATATTACTTGTCTTTTGAATGATTTAGCTTTTGTTATTGTGTATTATCATGTGATAATAGCAGCTATTTCTTGGAATTTACTATATCAGTCTGGTAGCGAAATGAGCTCAATTTATATTGCGCATGAAAAAATCTATCTTTATTTAATTCTAAGTTGGACTCATAGCAGAATCCTGAAGCAGAGTTGTCAAACGGATCATAATACCAGTACAGCCTCAACCCTCAGATATCTCAGATTGTAATTGGAATTATCAACTGAGTTAACTTGTGTTACAAAATTCTTAAAATATAAAGAATACGGTCGCTCATTTTCTCTAACGTATTCAAACACAATAAAGGGTCAGAAAACAGATAGCTCAGACAGTGCCCGATCTGCTCTAAGATTTACTTCTACTTTTACCTAACTTTATCTCCATAACGTTCGGCTGCTTCTAATGATTTGTCTGCTATTTCTCCTACTAATCCAGTTACACTAGCATAGAAATTCCCTATCTGATGAAATGGATTATCGGAGGATTCTCTTGATAGTCTTAGAAGCATTATTAATATCTCATCAATCATCTTGTGTATTTTTTCCCTATCCTCGTTGCCAATCAGCATTACTTAATCCCTCCAGATATGGACTTACATTTAGGACGGGACGATGGTCTAGGATTGTTTTTCCATACCGGCTCTTTATACTCACATGTACTACATTGATATTCAACATATTCTTCTCTTAGATTATTTAGAAGTCTAGTGGTCTCAGCTAAGGAAGGATCCGGATTTTGAACTAGTGAAGGCTGTGAAGGCTCTATTCCAGGCATAGGCGGTTTTCCTTCTTTTATTTCTTCAGAAATCTGTTGTTTTATATCATTATCATTAGAAATATTATCATCTTGTTCTTGTTCCTGTGAGATTCCTCTATCGCTTTTATCTTCCTCCTGGTCATCCCTGCCTCCACTGCCTTCACAACCTTCACGAGATAGATTAGTTTGGATGCTTACTTCAATGTCGTATACTCTGCCAGCTTTAGCGAGTTTCTCTAAGTCAAATACAAACGCATTTCCATCCCTCATATGTTTGGGTTCAGCACCAAAGTTATCAGAAATAATCTTGCCTACCGTATTCCGATAGATAGTGTCATAATCTTGGGTTTGATATTCGTTAGGATTTTTTGAGTCGTAAGAGCCGGGTATTCCACCTGAAGTAATTGCATTCCATATCTGGCTTGTGGTAACTGTTCTTCCAATCCTTGATACAAGATCTACGACTAGTCCATAAATTACTGGCTCGATAGCGTTATTCTTTTTTCGTCTATTCTTTCTATCAAGAAATATTTGTAACGCAGACTTAACTTCAAGATATGCCTTAGTGTTTCTGAATAGTTGTAATAGGGGCTTACATAGCTCCTTGTCTCTGCCTTCTAAACCGATCTCTATGTCTGGGATAAGGTCAGTGAAGTGGATAAGTCGGTAAGCCAGCAAGAGTTTTTGCAAAGACCTTAGATCATTATGTAGTTTTTCAAGCCTCTCATTTCTGTTCGCCGGCTGCAGTACTTCCTTGATATCATGTATTGGTTTACCCTTACTTGCTCTGATTTGGAATGACCTGTCTATAACCCCCTTTGTGATATTACTTCTTAGCGATTCCTCTGCTATTCGTATCTTAAAGCCATAACAATAGAAGAACTCTTGTTTCAGAGTGTTAGTATTAATCTTTGGGACTTTGCCACCTATAGCGTAGCCTTCTTTCAAGATGGATAACATGTCTTTATCCTGATGAATTCTGTCGGCCTCGTCAGCGATGATAGTGCATTGACCAGGCTCTATCTTACCCAATATACGATAAAGATTAGCTGCGCTGGGATCGGTCATTCTAACGCCTCTATAACCTATCGCTTCAAACATATAGCCTATTGTGCTTTTGCCTATCCCATTCTCTTTACCGACAACGTCATAGTAATGTGTTGTAGGATACAAGTCTTGGAAATAAGTCCAAATAATATCTGCTGTAATCAGAACTGTAATCTCTGCATCCTGGTCTATGTATAACTTGACAACAGACTTTATTTTTTGATATAAACTGTCTATTGTTTCATTTAGTGCCATTCCTTCATAATCTTTAATCTCTTTTTTAGAACTAAACTCGATAGGTTCATATGGATACTCTTCGACAGATGGGGAGACTAAGATTCTATTGTTTTCTTCGATCTGTCTCATCAACCCTAAGTGTCCGTCTGCCTCTGAATAGGTCAGAAAAAATGGCTCACTACCTAATATGATGGACTCGCGTAATGGGCCTCTGAATCTGCGCGAATATTTGAAGACTGTGTGCTGAGGCTTCTTCTTCTCATCATTAGGGTGATGTTTCTGACTTTTGTTGTTACGCTTACCTTTACCTCCTTGTGTCATTCTAGGGGCAGGACGTGGGTCTAGTAGTTGTATTAAATCAGGGTTTGCAAGATCGCCATTTTCATCGAAATCACCAGTAACGCCTGCATATGGATTTGATGTATTCTCATTAATCCTCTTTTCTATTTTCCCTGTCATAGTAATGGCTCCTTGTGTCCATGAAAATTGATAGGAGTTCTTTTGAAATTCTGCTGGTGCAGTTCAAGAATAGTTCCAAGCGTCACGTCAAATCACACTTTGTAAATGACTTCTTGTCGGAAGTTTTTGATTTGTCTCTTGTTCTGACTAAGATGTCTCCGGAGACTTTAGGCAAACATGCGTTGCAAACATTTATCACTAGGTCTAATTTCTTACTAATTATCAGCCTAACTGCAGTAGTTGCGACTTTGTTACATCCCTTAATGTAGCAGACAGAATGGAAAGCTTTAGATTCATCGGTAACGTATTGATATTTATCCACTGGTATCACCTGTGCTTTGGTGGATTAGGACAGAATCAGTAGTGGGTTGGACTGGTTGGCCCCACGACTTGCCCCACTGATTCTCTAAATTATTTTCGATTTCATTTTCCTTTTTGTAGACCTGCTCAAGAATTTTCGAGATATACTTGCTCCTAGGAATGTCGCCACGTGAATAGTCTATCCTTTCCTTCAAGCTTCGGGGGAGGCAAATCCCCATCACGATTTTTGTATCCTTTATCAAGATTAACAACCTTGATAAGGAGTTTATAGAAATCGAGTTTATAAGGTGACGAAAGTATTTTGAATCTACATGATTTCAAAGACATATTAGATTACGCTATAGTAGACATATTGAATACAGAACATTTTCCTTTGAAATTTCATGAGCTTGAAGAAAGGATCGGGAAGTATTGCAGGATCTCTCCATCGACTTTGACGCTACATCTAAAAATTTTGGCTGGAAGAAGTATAATACAGAGAACACTTCTTAAGAATGGTCGTGCTACATACTCTTTAACGGAGTTTAAAGACGCCTCGCAAATTCAGAAAAAACATTATCCGACAAGCTATTGGAAGGAAACCTTCTGCTTGGAGACTTTTAGTTTTTATAGATTTGTGAATCCTCCTTCACTCTTTCACTACTATCTGCAACTTATCCAACATTTCAGGTTTTATCTTTCGCAAAACCGGTTGGATAGCAATAAGAAGGTTTTCGATATTTGTCATACGTTCTTTCACGGATTGTAATTCATCTTCCTTCCGGGCATATTCTTCAGCAGTTTCACTATATGCATCACATGCTAATACCATTCTACACTTAACACAAAATTTCTGGTCAGGTCTATTGGGTTCATTACAATTAGGGCATTGTCTAGGTCTCAACAAGTCTGTTTCTTGATTGTCTTTTGGTAATATACCATACTCTTGAAGTATTGATTCTGATGATTCATTGCCGAAGTAATGCACATACTTTAGGTGCATTTGTGATCGCGGCGACCAACCTGCATGTTGTCGTAATATATTCTCTTTTAAATACTTGCTTTTCTGAGTTAGACTGCTATGTCTTCGAATATATAGGTTCCAGGGTTTCTTAAGCAAGTCTTCAATCTTTCGCTTATCTTCCTTAGATATTGTTGGGTCATTTAGTAATCTAGGAAAGTATTTTTTACTATACTGTTTGTATATGTATTGTAAACCTTTAAGGCTCAGCTGTTTGGCAAATGCCTTTCTGTCATGACTGCAAATAAAATATGCTTCCGGGTTGTTTCTTTGTGGATGCTGGTCAGACCATTCCTTAATGTATGGTAGACTATCAATTAGTGGTAGGTGTCTGGTTCCTGTCTTACCATTCACAATGACTTCTGCATACTGCTTAGAACCAACACTCTTGAACACTATATCTTTTAGTTTGAGACCAAGTATTTCGTGAGGCCTTGCAGATAAGTCTCTGCTAATAGCATGATAACACCTATCCCTCTTGTTTGGACACCATTTTAAGAATAAAAAGTCGTCTTCCAAAGTCCAAAGGTCAGACGGTTTATAAATAGAGATTTCTTTTCTTTTTAAACTTGGTATATTTTGTATTATTTGTGGCTTAGGTCTTTGTTTAGGTTCTAATGCTGGAGTATAAACCCACTTAAAAAATCTCTTAATACACATAAGATAAAGATTATAGGTTCCTATCCATTTGTGCATTGGATCTTGTGCATCTGGTTTCCTCAGTGAATTAATGTATGCAATGATATCCTCTCTTTTCATGTTTACAAAAGGTTTGTCTTTGTGGAACTGTGATAATTTAGTTAGAATTTCTATAGTAAGAGTTTTGTAACCTTTGCTTAAGTTAATCTCTGTCTGCATTGCAGTTATGTAATCGTTGATAATGTCAAGATTTTTACTAGATTCTCTTTGTAAAACCTGCACAAAAAGTGTAAGCATAGCATACTAATAAAGTACTGCATAGCTATATATTATTGATGTAAATGGTATATCAATAATATTAGACATGGGATATAATAGGAAAGTGCATAGACCAATTTCTTTATTCATTATGTTGTTTGTATATTTAATGATAGTTGTTGCTGCTAAAAACTATGTCTTTGATAACGTATT
>JAATVS010000411.1 GCA_014523695.1 Nitrososphaerales archaeon TH5895 | reverse complement strand
TCTTCTGCACCCTGTAATCGCTCTGTTTCAACTGATCCTTTCTTAGAATTTCCAGGTTCTGTTTTTTCGGCTGTGAATGAGTGGTCCATTTTTTCCAGTTCACTTTCTGGTTGTTGTTGTTCTGGCTTAATCATGTTCTCTACATCACTTACACCTTTCTCGACCTGCTTTTTTTTCTTCTTGAAAAAAGACCCAAATCCCACTTTTTATCCTCACCTCTATTCTTTCATAAAGAAATACATCATATTTAAGTAAATTGCGAAATTTAGGTAGTTAAAAAATAACGATCATGTGAACTAGGATAATACTAATTGTTGTTATTATTTTTTATCTTCCGTCATCTTCAGGACTTGAAAAAAGGCAAAGTAGCGAGAATTATCTTGTTTCTCTTCTCGCGCTGTCAATTATTTTTGCATGGTCTGCGTCCACTTCAGTGGTTATATAAAGAATGTGTTCTTCATCCAATGGCATCGTTATTCTTTTGATCTTCTCGTATTCGGCCAGAACGTATTTACCCTTGCCTATCTTGGACTGAAGAGAGCTCCTGGTCTTCCAAGCGTTGACAGCCAGTTCCAAGGATTTTTTACTTTCCTCCGGTGACAGCAAATTCTCGACTCCCGCTCGATGATCGGAGTGCATTATTTTTCCGTTCAAGTCGCATATAGTGACCAACCTAATTCTGGGATCCACATTCATTATTCTTTCGTGAATAGATTTATAGTCCATTATCCAATGGTGCAAAGATGCATCTAATAAGACTTCTTAACTATGTATGCCTGTGCGTTAGATTTGGGTGAGAATACTTTGAATTCCTCGGATGTTTTTCCTCAATTACTCTGCCCCAAGCAATCCCAGGAGGTCAAATTCTTCTGATTCTGATGCTGCAGATCCAGTTCTCTTAAGTTGTGCAATCGAGATCAAATGACCATCAGGATCCTCAATTATCGCATGCTTGCCAAAGGGTTCGTCTCTTGGCTCCTTGAAGAATCGAATGTTATTCTCCTTCAGAAATTGAACCGTAGAGTCAATATCGCTCACCATGAAGCCTACCAGGGTTCCAGTTCCCAACTTTGTGTCCTTGCTGCCGGCACTGTCATCAACCTTTCCCCTCTTTATTGCGTGCAAGGATAAGGTCGTTTCCCGGTTAAAAAATTCAACCCAATCTGGAGATTGCGTTTTCGTCTTTACTGGCAACCCGAGCAATTCCTTATAGAATTTTACTGATCTATCCATATCCGCCACCAGAAGTATCACGGTTCCAACTTTAGTAAATAGCATTAATTCATCTAAGCCCCCTTATTTTTCCTTAAATTCAACTGAGTTATAATTTTATCCTTTAGGGTCACTCCAATAACGAGGTTTCGACGAATATTCCTTTGCTTTTATTGCGGTCATCAGCCATCAACAGAAAGTGACAAAGAAACTTGTCCTAGGATAACACAGGATATTAACAATAATTTCAATAATTCGCTTAATCACAAAATTCACGGAGGCTTATCCCATTCTACATTACGTACCTGCACTCGAGCATAAAGAGGGTACTACAAATGACGGAGCAATTCGCTGCCATTCAGTGCTGGCTCTAAGAGGGAACCAAAAATAAGGGCAGATTATCGCAGTTTTGTTGTATTGATTCGATAACACGGGATTATGAAGAATTCCATCACATCAGGTACAGTCCTGGAAATACTCATTGCAATGAACCCAATACAGAAAGCCGTAACATTTTAGATTCTCCTAACCTCTACTGGAACCAGCTAGGATTCATTAACTTCTTCCAGGTATCTTGGTCGATTATTCTGTGTCTTATTTTAGTTTTGTACTTCGGATTTCTAGGCTTTTCTCTAAATTGATATCCAAATCAGGGAAAGCTTAACCTGCTGCATTCGAGAAATAACCCATTCTGCCTTGCGCACTACAATTCCCAATAGCACATTGCGGTGCCTTGTCGAACTGTAAGGTTCCTATAATCATTCACAAGAAGTGGGTACAAGTCATCGAACCTCAATGGCATCTTAGCAATTATCAGGGTACCAGTGTGAAACAGACAGCTTTTCATCTCAACAGGGTCTTTGTTCAGTCTAGTCAAAGTAGAAGTCCATTAAAAATTGATTGGTCATATTATTACAACGGTTGCAAGCATATCTGTCAAATTAATTAACTGGGCAACTTGGGTGAAACTTTTTTGGACGTGAGGTGCATCCAGAGTGATCGTCTTATTTATAATAGTATTCTGGAGATATCGGTGAGAATGCGTCTTTTTCATGAGCGCCTTGAACATTTAGCAGCATTTTTGGCGCTCTGTTTCATCAGTTCGGTTCTCATAGATCCTAGTTTAGGGATGGCTCAGAATATAGAAGAGCAGAATTATCCATATCAGACGCCCCTTTTTGAATCTCTGGACGATAGGGAGGTTGGTAATGCTAATCTGCAGAGTGAGGGAACAGCTACGATCCTTCAAAACGCCACCATAGCGCAAGGTCCTTCCTCATCACCTGATGTCCAAAAGGTGTTAGCTGGGCAAGTTGTTAGTACAAGTAACTCCACCCAGGCATATGATAATTCCCAAAATGCTGAATCTTACGACCCTTCTCTCAGTTCTGACTCTATCATGCTTGACGATGTCCTGTTCAAACACTATAGAAACGAAGTAAATGGCATTACAATGCACTATGTGATGGGCGGAAAAGGAGACGCAATAGTCTTGTTACATGGTTGGCCCCAAACATGGTACGAATGGAGAGATGTGATGCCGATCCTAGCAAAGAATAACTATACTGTAATAGTACCCGATTTGAGAGGTCTGGGCGACAGTTCAAAGCCCGCATCTGGATTTGATGGAAACACAACGGCTTCTGACATTTATCAGCTAGTATCTGATTTAGGTTTTAATACTACTCACCTAATAGGTCATGACATCGGAGCTCAAACAGGTTATTCGTATGCGACAGCCCATCCAAACAATGTAAGCAGACTTGTTGTGATAGATTATGTCTTTCCCGGCTTACTATCCAACGTATCGTTTGCTGAACCTTGGTGGTTTTCATTCCATAGGACATTGGACCTGCCAGAAGCCCTCATCGCTGGGAATGAACGTGAGTATTTGTCATGGTTCTACCGTCAATTGGCGTACAATCCATATTCTGTCAGCGAAGAGGCAATTGACGAATATGTGAGGCAATATTCGGCCCCGGGGGGAATGCGTTCAGGATTTGAATACTTTAGGGCTTCGGCAAATGATGCAACTATGAATAATGAAACATCAAAGAATAAGCTTGTGATGCCAATTTTGGCAGTATCTGGAGAAGTATCTCCTTTTGGCGGAGGTGACGCTAAACCGAATTATAGCTTAGAATCTGCAAAACTATTAGCAAACAACGTGTCAGAGATCATAATGCCTTTCTCTGGTCACTGGATCCCTGAAGAGCAACCAGGACCTTTGGCAGACCTACTTGTCAAATTTTTCAGCGACAAGTCTCAAGATCCCTCGTCAAACGAGACCGGAACAAGAACATCCCAGGCGATTGAGGATCTAATCAAAACTATTGATAATGACAGCTTAATAGCTTCTAACACTTCCCATGCCGATAATCTAATGAATATTGAATCTACAGAACAAACCACACCAATCTTGTCAGCAAATCTTTCAGCCGGGCCAGCACAGGATACGCAAGTACAAACATCAGTGCCTTTGGCGGGTCCTGACAGTGATGAAACTTTAAGTAATACGTCAATATCTCGCAATGTATCAAGCGATCAGAGAACTAGTGTTAATACAACTGGGAAACAAACTGATGGGCTGTTGCCAAACCAAACGACAGTACTTGGAAATGGATCTTCTAACGAGTCGGCTAGAAACATAGAAGGACAGGTTTCTCAAAACCAATCTGAAGATAACATTGCGGGGCAGGAATCAATAGCAGATCAGGGAACTCCCCTATCAGAGGCAATTGAGGCAATTTCTAAATTATTTGAAAGCAAAAATGGTGGCTGACAGAATCTCATTTAGTATTTCTAAGGTTCCTTATCACTATTGAAATCGTTTCGTTCTTGTATGGGATTTTGATGTATACCTCTAAATATTGCTCTGATAACATATTACAGGATCTGTCAGTGTCTATCAGTAAGCGCAAAACGCATTCAAAAATTCTGAGTAGAGTGCCAATGCCCAAAGCATGGTTAAGATGCACCTTTTGTTGTGGAACAGGCTACGTCTTTTCATCCTCGGGGGTAAGCAACAAGGATAAGATAGGTGGAATTATTGCGTCGATGACCAATGACAATTGTGAGAGTTGCTTGGGGAGTGGATTTGTTCCTTATCTAGAAGCTTAAAGACTGTGGTTGGCCAAGTATTATTTACGTGACTTTAATGGCGGCATGGAAGATTTCATTTGACGAGTGACAACTTCCTCCCTTGTTCCAAGTCACTTTTCCGTTTGGCATTACTCCACAATTACGAGTAATCATGTCGAAAATTAGAAATCTAGCATCGAAGAGTTGTTTATATTTTGTTGGATAGCTCTCATGGCTCGATTCTCTTTAGATCTCACTCCTGTCAGCCCGATTGTAAAGTAGAGTTCTGCCTACCTCAGCTTTTTGAATAAGCGAAATCTCAATTATTTACTTGTAAACTTCTATAGGCCAGCTTTGCACAGATATGACATCATTTTCAGAAGTTGGAAACATGTAATTATTCCACCTGTTTATTCCTCTGCATGTCAAAGAATTGTCCTAAATGCGAGGGAATGTTGGAGGAAGAAACCCAACCAGTTCCAAAGAAGGTACCGTTGCCGATTCCATTAAAGCCGACCATGTCGATAGAAAAGTACCTTCCAAGTATCATGAAGAAGTACAGTAACTACACTATCTTTATCTGTTCATTGTGCGGCTATATGGAGGTTTTTTTTAAGCGTTAGCTCTGCTCTGAACATGCGCCTTTTTCTAAGGTTTTAGTCGTAGGGTATGGGGAGGCATTTTGAAACAAGATTCAGTTCACCTTCTTAACAAATTTTCTTGATACATGGTAAAATTAAGTGAGCATGTGACAGAACTTTACTCGTAATGTCTTTCTTCGATAAATGGAGTGGAACAGAAAAGAAAAAGAGTAAATCCTCAGGTGACCTTAAAAACAAGATCAGGGAGAGCTTGAGATCAGCGGAACCTCTGAAACCTCGACTAGAGCAAGCACATCGGAAGCTCCAGATACAAATCTCCAAAATGGAAGCGTTTTCTGGAAGACTGAAACAACGCGACCAACAGATCTTTAACAATGTTGTAGAAGCGGTACAGAGCCATGAGACAAATTATGCAAAATCGCTTTCAAGCGAACTCTCTCAGATACGAAAGATAAACAAAGTAGTCAAATCAACTATGCTGACAACAGAACAAGTAAGAATGAGACTTGAAACGGTTACTGAATTAGGAGATGTGGCATCAACATTAACTCCTACCACTTCCGTAATTAAGGATCTACGAGGTGGCCTTTCTGCAGTTATTCCTACGGCAGACAATTCTCTTTCTCAAATTTCTGAATCCCTTGGAGATATACTAAATAGTACCTATTCTGACTCATCGTTGCAAGGAAACGGGATATCTAGTCTCGATCCGATAGGAACTGATGGTGTAGAAATTACTAAAATCATGGAAGAAGCCTCAGCAGTAGTCGAAGTGAACATGGAAGACAAATTACCTGATCTGGCACCATCTAAGACTCGACAAAAGGGCAGATCTGAGGATACTGGAGAAATATTTCCATTCTAGTTCTGCTATTAGTATGGAAAATGGGGTATGAAACGTGCCAATGTATATTTTATCATTATTCCATTCCGAAAAGCTATTTACTCCGATTCTATATTCTCCTCTGAATTGCTTTCATCGATTATTTAATTTCTAATTACCTTAGGTCATAACATGTGTGTGCTAACTCTTCAAATGAGTATTCATGATTATCTGTCCTCCGTTCGGAGTACGACCTGTTCTTCCAACATTGCAGTTCTAAGGCGTGCACTGTCACAATAGTATTCAGTGACCTCGAGCATCCAACTAAAGTCTTCCCACGCCACTAATTTCCAATCGCTAATCATACCCGATGATTTGCGTATTTGAAATGTCGAGTCTGCAATACCAATAC
>JAATVS010000410.1 GCA_014523695.1 Nitrososphaerales archaeon TH5895 | reverse complement strand
GCTATCGTATTGTTGGATGACAGCGCTGTAAACGAAACATTCGTTTCGAAAGTTGAGCCATCAGAACATGTCACCTGTCCAGCTCCCCCTCCGTGAATGAGAACAGCACTTGCATACTCTTCTCCCATTAGAAATAAAGCTTGGCACGAGAGCAAGACGAGAGAAACTGAAATCACACCTAGGTAAACCCCTTGGGAATTTTTTGACGGATTTTTCATGGAATCAATAGCTTATATTTGCATATAAGTACATTCCTTGTTACCTAATTTTCAAACTCGATTCCATTCCGCGAGATGTCAAGGCAAGAAAAAAGAGGGTCTACGTTCCTAAACAGGGGATTACAATCCTCAATATCGTTAACATCGTCGCCTTCCTCGACGTTTCAATTCGTGGAGCTTTGAATCCATCATTTAACCGCTATTCAGCCGTATTAGGAGTTCTCCATGTTGCCCTTGCCAGTGTTGTATCCGTAATCGATAACTCAGGACCATGAAATAGACTAGGCAGTTGATATAGTGTCGCGCGATAAGATAAGCTTTCTAAGTATCATCTTATTCGTAGCATCCATCATAGCATGCACGGAAGCAATTACTATATCTTCCCCCGTCTTCCGGGATGAAATTGTATGGCCTTTACTATCCTCTATCTTGACAACTACTTCTGCAGTTGCGTCAGACCCCCCAGTTATTGACTCGAGGCGATATTCTCTAATTTTCACATCTTCTAATTGGCTCACTATTTTTTGGATAGCCTTTAGTGCGGCATCCACTGGTCCTACCCCGATTTCAGAGGAAATCACATCCTTATCGCCTGTATTGATCTTGACAACTGCTGTTGGTATGATGTTTATCCCTGTTACGGTATGAAAATCACGAAGCTGGAATTTTTCTTGGAATGTACTATTTTTCATTATCTTACCTGCGATAGAAAGTAATTCACTTGTCGTTATGGATTTTCCCAAGTCCGCAATATCCTTCTGCCGCTCCAAAATTTGTTTAAGCTGTTCGTCATTCGGCTTCAGTCCAAATTCTTCTAACATTGCTCTTATCCCATGGGCGCCAGCATGTTTACCTGCTTGGAGCCATCTTTTCCTTCCTACAAGTTCCGGACTAATGGGTTCGTAAGTTAGTGGATTATTTATTATACCATGAGTGTGAATTCCAGATTCATGACCGAATGCATTTTCTCCGATAATGGCTTTATTCGGCTGAACTATGATTCCCATTGCATTGGAAACGAATTTCGAGGTTTCATAAAGTAATTCTGTCTTGATTCCATGCGACCTCTTATATAGGCACTGCAACGCCATAACGACCTCTTCTAGAGAAGCGTTTCCAGCTCTTTCTCCTATTCCATTTACTGTTACCTGGGCGCATGTTGCTCCAGCATTTATTCCCGCGATTGTATTGGCAACAGCAAGCCCTAAGTCATCATGACAATGCATGCTTATGGGCAGTGGCGAAATAGTTGTTACTTCTGTTACGAGCTTTGATATGGATTCTGGAGTTGAATAGCCGACAGTATCTGGGATATCCAATCGATCAGCTCCAGATTGCGATACGGCTTGAAAGACCTCCTTCATAAAACTGATCTCTGATCTAGTGGCATCCTCAGCTGAAAACTCTACCTGTACTCCGTGTTTCTTTGCATAATCTACAGCCCACATAGCCTTTTCGAGTACTTGGTTTCTGTCCATCTTTAGCTTGAATTTCATATGAATATCTGAGGTGGCAATGAACAAGTGAATATATCCTAAATCGCAGCCAAGTGCGGCGTCTATATCTTCCTGTACGGTTCTAGCCAAACCGCATATTTCCGCATGCAATCCCTGTCTAACAATACTTTTTATCGCATGCTTCTCACCTTCTGACACAATGGGAAAGCCAGCCTCGATAGCATCTATCCCTAATTCATCCAATTTTATAGCAATTTGTAATTTTTGTTCGGGGCTCACGGAAACGCCTGGTGTCTGCTCACCATCTCTAAGGGTGGTATCGAAAATTCTTACCTTTTCAACAATAGCCGATAGTCTAGGGAAGGGCAATTTAAACTTATTTCCAGCCTCCGCTTACAGT
>JAATVS010000409.1 GCA_014523695.1 Nitrososphaerales archaeon TH5895 | reverse complement strand
GACTTCTCCTGTCACTTCTGCTCGTTTTGGAGCAATCGAATCGATTTCATCAATGAAAATAATTGAAGGTGCATTCTTTTCAGCCTGTTGAAATACATTCCGTAATTTCTCTTCTGACTCTCCATAATATTTACTCATTATCTCTGGACCGCCTATAGTGTAGAAATTAGCATTTGTTTCATTGGCTACTGCCTTGGCCAACAAGGTCTTTCCAGTTCCAGGAGGACCATGAAGGAGAACACCCTTTGGTGCTTCTACCCCCAGTCTCTTGAATAATTCTGGATGTCTCAGAGGAAGCTCGATCATCTCTCTCACTCGGCCAACCGCGTTTCCTAGCCCTCCTATATCCTCATACGTTATAGATGGAGCTCCTCCCTCTTTTGACACTTGCACTGCCTTCGCGCTCTCCTCAGAGACGGTAATCTTTGTAGATGGAGTAATTATTACGGGGCCAGATGGGTTTGTAGCAATCACTACCAGATCAATTCTTTGACCCATAACGCTCAAAGGTATTGTATCTCCCTTAGTCATCAACTGTCCATTAAGATACTCTGCAAGATACTCCTCTGCTCCAACAATTCTCAGTGGTTCGGTAGGGGCAAAGGTGATGGTCTTTGCTTCCTTAGATTGAACCTTTTTAACTTCAATTTGATCGTTGATACCAACGTCAAGCCTATTTCGTGTGTAACCATCGATACGGATCAAGCCACCGCCTGTATCTGTACTTCGTGCAGGCCAGCTTAGAACAGTAGTTTTCTTTCCAAGTGATGATAATTCTAATGCGTCTCCACTTGTAATATTTAGACGCTCTGCTACTTTGGGATCCACGCGTGCAATCTTTCGTCCGACATCGCGTTGTTCTGCTTCGGCAACTTTTAGGCTGGTAGCCCTGTTGTCTTTTTTGGTACTTTCTCCAAAATTCGTGTTATCCTGAGAGGCATTACTCTCACCGGGAGGATGGTCCGTATTATTACTGCTATTATTTGTAGAAATATCCTGTCACCAATTTATTCTCTTTTTTATGACACTTAAATATTGCTGTAATGAATGTAGTGAACGATCAATAGACATATCAAGTTTGCCTACTAATCAGTTCATTTGAATGTATTGCGGTAAACTTAATGCTCTATCTCATAATTTGGATTGTGGTGATACCTTCAGTTTCTCTCCAGGGTATTACTATCTAGGTCAAATATGGACAGAGAGTATCAGATAACAAAAATTACTGATGCAACAGAGTCATTTTATACTATAGTAAGGGTACAATATTTAATACGAAAGGACGATTTCTTGATTTTACAAAAAATGGCAGCCTAGGCAGAATAGGCGATGAAATATTATCAAATAAAACTCGGCAAGACGTCCCAGTTGCTAAAGGTTTTTGCCAAGGGTTACTTGGAATAGCTGTTACTAATCAGAGTGCCTCTTACAATAATACTTATGTATTTCTTTATTATACAGAAGTAAGCAAGAACAATACGAGCTTAAATGAAAAGGCAGTTGCTGGTAGTGAGCATATTCTAGGTAATAGAGTTTATCGTTATGATTTCATAGATGACAAACTAATTAATCCGAAGCTACTTTTGGTCCTACCTGCGAATTCTATAGAGAATCACGGAGGATACATCACAATTGGTCCTGATAACAATCTATATGTCATGATAGGTGAAGTGGCTAGTGAATTCAATGAAAGTGCCATCCAGAAATTGACTCAGAATTACGTCAATAGTACTATAGTAAATGGCAGAGCTGGAATCCTGAGAATAACTCAAGATGGCGATCCAGTGCTAGACGACAACGGTCATGGAATATTAGAGATACTAGTCCTTTGAACCTGTACTATGCATATGGAATACACAATGTTTTTGGGATGGATTTTGACCCTATTACAAGGACATTGTGGGATACCGAACCAGGTCATTGGATTAATGATGAAACTAACATTGTAAGACCTGGTTTCAAGAGTGGTTATGGAATAATACAAGGACTTGGCATTTATTTTCCAGCTGCTCCTTTTGCACTTGTGAACATCACTGGAAGTGGCAGATACAACGAACCAGAATTCGTATGGGCCAAAAAGGAGTACCACCAGGTCTAAAGTTTCTTACATCCGACAAGTTGGAATCTGAATACCACAATGACATATTCGTCGGTTCATTTTTGGATGGAAGGTTATATCTTTTTAGCCTCAACGACGATCGTCATCATTTATCTTTGCCTTCAGAACTAAGTTCGAAGATACTACAAAATTGGGATTCTACTGGCTCTAACGACATCGTATTTGGAGCAGGATTTGGAAGGATTACCAGCCTGAATCGCATATGTCCCCCGAGACAAAAAGGAGATTATCCGACTTTATTATCGTACACTGAAAGAGAATATTCCTTCCCAGGTCAGCCAAAGGCCCTTTCACTTCTTTCTTTTTCTCACGCAGACCGTGTTGGTTAAATGTCATCTATTAAGTGAATTCAGAAGAATATTGTTAGAGTAAACTCTCATTCTGTTATAACGATAATGTCCTACGCTATCGAACACTAACTACCTTCCTCAAGCAGTGCTAAATGGTCTTCATCATGGACACCACTTGGAGGAGCACTTTATGCTACTTCCACTCATATCCAGTTGTCTTAATATTTTGGGAGAAGACTGAGCCCTCTAACTCGAGTGCGGTCAGGCCTTGATCTTACCACCATGCGCTAACCTCATGAACTGGGGCGCCATCCTCGACAGTCATCACTGAACCTTGGCAGGTGGGGCGTAGATTATGCCAGGCGGATATTTAGTCATTATGCCAGAGCCAAGATTTTCGCCGCTTGGGAACCTGCCTTCGCCTCTAATTTCTGAGGTAAAATTGACTTCCGTTTTCCCTCAGTTGGGTGAACCTATACACGCCATGGCATCAGGTAGCAGGCATGCAGTACAAGGTTCTACTACATTATCATGTGATAAAGTATAATAACATGATTCCATCATAATTATTATAATGCCTAAAAATTTGACGAACTCAAAGAGTAACTCGAGTAACTCCATGAGTCACTCCCAACCCGCGAGTTCTATGCGTTGTGCCCATACAGGCGAGAATACCAATTGAGAAAGAAACACTATTGTCATCTCTGTGGCAATCCGTTCTCAAGACGTTGGAATAAAGAGAGACATGTTATCTCTGTGCACCAGTCAAATCCTCTATCACCATCGTTGGCATTTCAAGACGGGAATTATGAAGTCCCAAGGTTCAAATCTCACACCTCCAATTATTACTCTCGATACTCTAATTTTCCTAGCCCTCAATTACAACGCAAGAATCCACTCGATCTTTCATTGGAAATTCTTAGCAAAATCTCTGAATTCAAGAGATTGAAGGAAGATCTTTTGTTCACCCCAACGCGACAACCATGGTATAAACTCAACGGACATATCCCAGAGGCCATCAACACCGATGGTTTTGCACCTCAATTTACATTTCAAGATTTAGCGATAATTGGGTACATGGGATATGTATGTCAACATTGCCTAATTGCACATCCACTACCAATATACCAGGTCAAAAATAAGCCTGGAGTTAAACCTATTCTCACCAGACACAGCTGTAACTCGAAAAGATTGTCAGAAATACCACAACAAACCCTCAACAAGCAAGATATCCTTGCCGATCTGTATTCCCACCAATTGCCTAGGCGAGTACTAGAGTCTGCAAAAAAATGGACAAAGAATAATAGCACTTTATTGGCGATCGAAGTTGCAGCTCCCTCTGAGGGTTGCCCTATGATCGATGTATCTGACCAAAAAGAATGGGCGATCCTTGCAATTAAAAATGGATTCGCAGCCCTAACCAATGAACAACTTGAGGATTTTATCCATACTGTGAAGTCGGCCACTTGCGCTTATTTTAGGATTGTAGAGAATAAAGGAAGCGAGAAATCTTGCAGAATATTTTTCATGAGTTTGACGGGAAGTTTCCGACCTTTTGCTACTAGTACTGACCGGAATCAATCCTCTGAAGACGATTCTGATATGCTTCTTCATATTTCAACTCCGGGAATAGAAAAGCAATAGTTGATCAACATGGTGTTAAGTATTCTTAAATTAAAGGTATCACATTGATTCAATGAAATTTTTTTTCGTTAGTTTTAGCACTCACATATTTTTTCTTCTTCTTTTGATTTTGATACTTTTAGCTGACCTGCTTTTTTTAGATCTAGGTTTAACTTTAGAAGCAGTAGCGGATGATGATAGTTTTCTAGATTTTGATTTTGTTCGTGTCATGGAAGCTGACCTTATCCTTTGAATGTCATTCTGGATTCGTGCAACCTGTTTTTGTAGTAAACTGAGTTGAGATCTAATCTGTTTTGTAGATTGGAACTGTGACTGGACTACACCAGTACCTGTTGTCAACTTGGTCTGCTTCTGCAATGATTGAATTGTCATTGTTAGTTTATTAATCTGATGTCCTTGCCTCTCCACTTGCTTTGATATATTTGATAAATAAGAGGTTATTCGCCTCTTCTGTTTCCTTTTGCTAATTCTGGCTTCCTCTTGTGCTTGTTCCACCTCTTTATTCTGTTCTTGCACT
>JAATVS010000408.1 GCA_014523695.1 Nitrososphaerales archaeon TH5895 | reverse complement strand
TATTGGAATAACAAATTGAATATATCCTATCATAGCAGCTGGACTGCACTGAAGAGAGAAATCCAATAGACGGCTTTCCTTCATCCTATTAAGGCGTCTTGTTGTGGTTTTTTCAGAGATGCCCACTTCCTTGGCAATATCCGATATCTCTATCCTGGCACCCGATAGCAGGAGACATTTTATTATTCTCAAATCTGTTTCGCTTAGGTCAGTAGATGGTGCAACAGATAGTTCAGCAACAGAAATGCTTACAACGGTTGCAGGTTTTAGGCGATCATTTAATGATTGGATAATCTTCTCATCTAATGGTTTTTTGATGATAAGGGCAGCCACAGAAGTTCTTCCCACATGATGCACATGATATGCAAGATCTCCAAATTCCTTGACACGCTGGACGATGTCATCCTTAGTTATTCCATTACTAGTTCTGATTATCATAATAGCTGTTCTATAACCAAAAGCTGTTGGATTAACTCTAACTACAAACTTCTCTATGACTCCACTGCCTACCATCTTCTTTACTCTCGCCTTTACACTCTTTGAAGTTAAGCCAATCTGTGCGCCGATACTGCCATAGGAAGTTCTACAGTCCCTAGCTAAAGTGGGGAGAATAGTAAGATCATTTTCATCGAGTATCATTCTCTTCTTCAACCGGAGTCATACTTTCATTATTACAACTACGGGAAATAAAGTTGTCTGATACCGGAAGTTTCGCTTCCCCTAAGGATAAGTATCTTCAACAGTACAGTTACAGATATGAAAAGTATTGAAATAGAAAATGAAAATGTGCCACGGCACTTGTCTACACAAGAGAATGGGAACGAAAAAACACTGAATACCGAATCTAAAGGAACAATAACCATTGAAGATGAGTACGGAACACTAAAGTATGAACGACGACTTTCTCATCCAAGAGAGATAGTATGGAAGGCGTTTACAGATCCAAAAGAGATATTCAGATGGTTGCCCGATTACAAAGGAACCTTCGACGGGTACAATGGTGGTGCAATTGATCTTGTCAATACTGTATCAGGATCCCACGTAACTGGAAATATTCTTGTCTGGGATCTTCACCGCGTTTTTGAGTATGAGTGGCATATCTCTCCTAATCAAATGTTCCCTCATGGAGAACTTAAATCTGTTATCAGGTGGGAGATCAAGCAGGACGGCGATTCAGGTACACTCCTTATTGTGACTCACAGCCGGCTCACCAAATCGACAGCTTTACGTTTAGCCCCTGGTTGGCATGCGTACCTGGATCGACTTGAAGCCATTCTAAACAATCAAGTACCACCAGATTGGGCGCGTCGGTTCGCAGAGGTCAAAGAATTATATCCATCATAGCCTGTTCAGCAACAACTACTAATAAGCTTGAACGTAACAATTAAGAGAACTAGTACCTGCAATGACCAATGGAGAAATATACTCCGATATATTTTTTCTTAAGGTATCGAGAAAGGGAAAAGTCGCACTAAATGCCATCTAGATCTGTGACCATGACCTCATTTGAGCTTATTGTCAAAGAAGATGATTTGGAGGTTAGTATTATTATTCAATTGCTCCAACTAATTGCAATAGAGAAACCCATATAGCAATCGTTCACTAGTCTAAAGATATGAAAGGTGTTAGAATTGAGCACAAATTTTGTAAAGGTTGCTGAAACAAAAGATATCCAGTCATCTAATATGCGACCAATTGACCTAGACGGTGAAAGGGTCGGTATTGTCAATGTCGATCGAAGTTACTATGCAATTGGAAATATATGTACCCATCTTGGTGGATCATTAAATGAAGGTAAACTTGAAGGATACGATGTTGAGTGTCCTTGGCATGGTTCTAAATTTGATGTGAGGACAGGTGAGCCAACTACGCCTCCTGCACAGCAACCAGTTCCAGCCTACGAAGTAAAGGTAGAAGAAAATAGCATACTGGTTAGAAAGCATGAATGATTAGGGATAATTCAAACAAACTGCATGGAGGAAGGGAGTAACAATGACAAGTAGCACCAAGGGGAGCAGAGATATTTTTGGAATACATCATGTTACAGCAATAACTAGCAATCCCCAGAAGAATATCGATTTCTACACCGGTGATTTGGGCCTCAGGCTAGTAAAATTGACGGTAAATCAAGACGACCCAACTGCATATCACCTCTATTATGGCGATGAGCTAGGACGTCCAGGTACTATTCTCACTTTTTTCCACTGGCCAAATATCCCTAGAGGACGCCGAGGAATTAGCCAAGTAATTGCTACATCTTTTTTGATACCTGAGAATTCTATACATTATTGGATCGAGAGATTGAAGAAAAGACAGGTACAGTTCAGAGGGCCATACAAGCGATTTAATGACGAACAAGTAATTACGTTATACGATCCAGATGGGTTAGAACTAGAACTCGTAGCACATAAATCTGCAGAAGATCGAAAGGTCAACATATGGAAAGGAGGCCCAGTACCTACTGAAGATGCAATAAGGGGCTTTTATTCTGTAACTCTGTCTGAAGAAGGGTACGAACTTACCGCTTCGGTTCTGACTGACGAATTGGGATTTGTCTCCACACGACATGATGGGAGCCGTTTCCGCTATGAAATTTCTTCTACCCCATCTACATCATCTACTACCACTGACAAGGAAGAAGTAGGAGTTGGAGGGGCTAAGATTGTCGATGTCCTCTGTCTGCCTTATACACAGCAGGCGCTTATTGGCATCGGATCAGTACATCATGTGGCATTTCGTACTCCGACTGATGAACAACAAATTGTCCTGCGCCATAATATAGTCAAAGCTCGATTAAATGCTACTCCTGTAATAGATCGATTTTACTTTCATTCTGTTTATTTCCGCGAGCCAGGTGGAGTTCTTTTCGAAATCGCTACTAACCCTCCCGGGTTTACAGTTGATGAACAGGTCGAAACGCTAGGTACACAACTAGTTCTTCCTCCATGGCTTGAATCTATGCGAAGCGATCTCGAGAAAATTCTCCCCCCTGTAAGCTATCCAAAAAGGGAAATGAAATGACCAATAACTATGCCATTGATGATCATATCTTTTAATCTAAGAGGATTAAAAGAAAATTGAACGAGAAAAATCAGCTGGGATTCGTTCATAAATTTATACCATCGGAGGGTAGCAAGGATCAGAATTCAGTAACCCTACTCTTATTGCATGGAACTGGAGGAGACGAAACTGATCTAATTCCTATAGCCAGGATGTTAGATATTACAAATGCTTCTATTCTTAGTCCTCGTGGTAAGGTAATAGAAAATGGAATGCCCCGCTACTTTCGCAGGTTATCTGAAGGTATTTTTGATATTGAGGATTTAAAATTTCGTACAAATGAATTAGCCGAATTTGTGCAGAACGCATCAAAAACATATGCACTTAACTTGAATCGAATAGTAGCGATAGGGTATTCTAATGGTGCTAATATAGCGGCGAGTGTACTCTTACTTCGTCCAGAGATTTTATCCAATGCTATCCTTTTTAGACCAATGATTCCGCTTGTTCCAAACACTTTGCCTAAATTATCAAGTAAACGTGTCCTCATATCTGCCGGTTTACATGATCCCATAGTAGCTGGTTACCAAACTAAGGATCTTTTTGATCTTTTGGAAAAAGTCGGAGCTAAAGTGTCAATTCAATGGCAGAATAGCGGACATGAATTGACTCAACGAGATATAGTAGCCGCTAGAAAATGGCTATCGCTACTTTGATCGTCCTAAAGACTTACACCAAGGACATATAAGAAGAATTCCACAGGGCCCCCACGATAGAATCTTTAGTTTTTGTCTTATAACAACGCCTGTATTGGTACTACTAGGTGGTGACATGTATGCAGTTTTGGGTGGTGATTGTCCGAGGAACTTTGTGCTAGCTTCAACACAAGTATTAGATGCAAATGTAACGGGAATAACGGGCTCGCTTTCAGGACAATGGATTCAAGAAGCGCGACCGGAATTTGACATTGAACAACTTGCAAAATTCTTCAACCACTTATTCTTGTTTACTTCCAATAAACATAAAGGCAATTATGCCGTTTCATACCACATGGGCAATAAAGAAAATAGCCAATCATGCGATCATCTGGAGCAATCAAATCAAAATACCCAAGCAAGGACACCTAATGGTTGTGAAGAATGCTTACAAATAGGCTCTCCTTGGGTGCATCTACGATTATGTCTGAGCTGTGGACACGTCGGATGCTGCGACCAATCTATCAACAAACACGGGACAAAACATTTTCACTCGACTAGGCATCCAGTCATTAGATCGTACGAGCCAGGAGAGAGCTGGAAATGGTGTTTTGTAGATGAAGTTTTCACGGAATGATGTTGACGACGACTCTTTCAACCTGAGACTCGCGATGATAGTAATAATCTTGTTGGCAACTAATCGTGTCTATGTTAGCAGTCAAACTCAGAACTAATGAATCAGTATGATGTCAAAGCCTTATACAAAGCCTTATACAAAGTCTTATACAAGTCAATAATGAATGGTTAACAAAGCTGGCTCAATGGTTAGATCAAAATAATATAAAGGTAAATGTAAAGAAGACATTTTCGCTAGCTGAAGTCGTTACAGTGCTTGACTATCAAGAGAACGTATCTCCAAGAGGCAAGATCGGCTAACATTGGAAAAGATCCTACTTGTACGGTATAGTACCCCCCAAAAATCGCCAATATCGCTCCATCCCTCCACAGTCATGGCTTCATTTATCTATTCATATAAATCTAAAAGACGGCCTTGGCATTAGACTCTATTACTAGCATTCTAGGCATGGGCTACATCCATAAGGACAAGGACCACCTGAGGATCATCTAGCTCCTGATTTAATTTATCATCTTCCACTTTCAGCTTAACTATCAATGTAGTTGCACACGAACATGGGATCCTTTAGGATTCCTCTCTTCTAACTCCTACCTACCGATCTTGCAACCCCTTAATCTGATTACTTATCTGTTCCATCTTTTCCAAAAGTCCTTTCACCAAATCCTGCATTACGATTTCTATTTGACCTGACTCTATATACTGGCCTTTCAAATGCTCAGCCAAATCGTCTCACGCCCTATCAAAGAACAGACATTTAGCATATTTTCCTACTGGTTGGCTCGTAATATTTCAGTGGATGACTTTTACGTCCACTCGTTTAAAGGTCAACAATGAGGGCCACCTGGAAGAAATTCTGTAAGACCAGGTGACCCTAGATGCCAATTTTGTGGGTTCTTCTACTTGTGTTCCATTTTGCCATTCGCTTCCTTGTGTGAAGGGAAGACACAAGGAAGCTACATTACTACTATGGAGAATGATTTACTTAAACAAAATGAAAGTAACTTAGGGATTACGAAATGGGATCTGAAACATGAATAAAACTACTTAATCTTACTTCTCTTTTAAATTTTCATCATCTTCAATATTGGCCTCCCTTCGATTAAGGCTGGTTGATTGTAAGCCCTGGATATGCTATGAATGGTCCTAATGTGAAGATAGTCTTACATCAATCATTTAGAAATTCACCTTATGCTGGTATGCTTCCTACACTAATCAGACCGGTACAGGAGTATAAGAGTAAAGAGTTGTCAGAATTGGTCCGATAATCGATGTCGGATGGAGAGTCGTATCACTTGAGTCGTGGAACATTCAGGAACAAAGTTTCCGTTTTAATGAAAAGAGGTAAGGCAGAATCGTTATGTGATTCTCCCTAAGGATTCTATATTCTAAAGGAGTTAGGACAAAATACTAATACGATTACAAACAATGACCATACGAGGGTTAACCGACTCAACCACAGATCCTATAAAGATAAGATAATGAATCAGAGTAGTGACCTAGTTGATGAAATCATACCTGATGGCGAATCATGACGAATTGAAAAACCCCGCCTTATTACAAATAAGCCACTCTACAGATGCCTTAAGAGCATTCCATTTGGACAACGTAGTATACATGACTATAGAATATAAAAAAGATATGTTTTGTATTTAGTGTAACTTGTACTCATATCATAAAATCTCTCCATGGTCAGTACTAATCTTCAATATAGATATTCTTGCGCGTGGACCCCCACATTCGTAGTAAACATGACATTAGATTGAGATTTGAAGCATCTGATATTTAAAATAAGTTTCCAAAGTTCTTTTATGTGAGGTTAATGGGGGTGGCGTGTCCAAAAATTCTAACTTACAAGTAATGAAAATTGATAATCTAAGTAAGGATATTTCCTTCTTCCCTGTAGAAGTAGATAATCTATATATCAATATTAGAATCCATAATGGTTCAGGAACCCAAACAAGTCTAGTAATGGACGAGCCTCCGATGGCTCCAAATATAGCAACTTTAATTCCTTGGCTCAATTTCGATCTGAATGTGACTTTGGACATTCGGTCAGAGAGTACATGATGAATGATCTTTTGTACTGAATTTACCTCGCGAGAAATCCATTATAGATAGTCTTTATTTGCACAAAAGCATCCTAAATAATTCGTGAGGTGTAAATTCATCCTAGATTATTTTCACTTCGAGATTTGCACTCTATGTTACCGATATAACGTGTCCGAAACTGGTATGCTCCTTTAAATCAACAAACTTAACATACTGGTGAAAAATCGGGTGAAAACCGACTGCCTGCTGAATTCGGGTCATGGCGTGTTGAATTAGGGTGATGCTACAATTCTGCTAGTAAACAAACCAAGAATGACAATTTCATCAAAGATTACAAGTAACCTCTTCACATGATAAAATATGACCATGATTGACGCAAGACGCCTGGCAATCAGAACAAGATCGATATTCCAGCCACTCAGTCGGCGGGAGGAAGCTATGAACATTACCCGCGTTCTGCTTCTCGTCATCCTCGTCGTCGTCTTGGCGCAGTACGCGAGCATCATCATGTCATCGGGAGGTAGTTCTGACGGAGGGCACCATGGCACAGGTTGATTGGTACATCGAAGGAGTCGAGTTCAGCAATTGCAACTGCGATTATGCCTGTCCTTGTCAGTTTGAGTCACGCCGCCCCACGCACGGAGACTGTCGCGGCTTCGCGGGCGTTCGCATCGATAAGGGCCACTTTGGAGACATGGCACTCGATGGCCTCGGCGCAGCTCTCCTCTACTCCTGGCCGGGACCGATCTACGAGGGCAACGGCGAGATTCAGGCCGTCATCGATGAGCGGGCGGACGGCAAGCAACGAGACGCTCTTACTACCGTCCTGTACGGTGGCGAGACCAACGCGGGGGCGACCCATTGGTGGGTCTATCGGATGATGTCAAGCACCGTCCATCCCCCGCTTTTCAAACACATCGAATTTGATGTGAATATCGAGCGCCGAACAGCACGCATTGTGATCCCCGACGTGCTCGAGTCCACTGCCCGTCCGATCCGAAGCCCTGCAACGGGGGCTGAGCATCGCGTCCGCATCAACCTCCCGAATGGGATCGAGTTCGACCTCGCGGAGATCGGCAGTGGCACCACCAAGACGATGGCCTCAATCGCACTCGACCTCAAGGACACCTACTTTCATTTCACTGTGCTGCGCCAGTCGGGCAAGGGGGTGGTCCGCTCACGTTAGAATCCAACCGTGTCCACACCGGGGACCTTACACTCGGCGTCAGATGTTATTTCAAATCATCGAAATTCAGAAATGCTGTATTAAGTCAGTTTAGAGCAGATAGTTGGATTTCGTGTCCAAGTGGTTATACAAGAGGCCAAGGTTGGAATTGTTTATTTCGCGCTTGGTTGGGATATAAAATTTCGAAGAATCCTAAAAATGGCGAGTCATTCCAGGATAGGCTAAGGTGGGCAAGTACGATTCAGAACATACAGACAGACATGGGATTGCAAAGAAGTTCGTTCCCGGATTTGGGACTACTAAGAGATTGTGTTCACATATGACCTAGAAAAAGAAATGGAACTTCAGACAGACCACGATGAATTATGGTTCAAAGAGTACAAGAAGAAAAAGTGCGCGCATATTCAGGAAATAGTAACTGTGTCTATGTTAACTGAACAAGAGAAAGAGTGGATGGGAGAGTACGAGCTAGAGCCTCTCACGAATCCAACATGTGATGACGCGAATAAATGTGTAGAAAGAATGGTTATGCCAAATCTCTTTGATACTCGCAGAAACTGTCACAACTAAAACATTTGGTTATATACTATTTAGAACGGAGTCAAAGGGAGCAGATAACTTCAGATGTGGCCAGGGACTAGATACTATAACAGACAGACTTTAACGTCGCAGAAGGAGATGTAAAAACATCTGACTGTGAGATCTTTTAGGCGACCGAGAAAACAAGAAAAACTATTGAATATTATTTTGCATTCGCAAAATATTAAACTACTAGTATTATTTCGAGCGAACTATAATAGAATAAGGTAAAATTTAGAGTTTTCCACATCAGATAATAATTGAGAGTAGTGGATGTTTATGTTGGTTGATGTGTCCTCACCCTTCTATCCTTTGAATATACTTCCTCCAGCACATCATGTAAAATTTGCTTCACATTTGCCTCTCCGATCTAAGCGCGGCTTTATCTGACCTATCAGGTATTACTGAATTTCTATGGACCTTCTCCAAATATTTTACTCATCCTTCAAATTCCTTTTCCATTTCTGTTGTTCCAATAGTCCTTAGAAGATCCAACTGCTTCATCGCACTTCTGTATCACTCTTTAAGAACCGGTAATGGCACGGAAACCCTTGGGTCCAAACCGGTATCAGTGCTTAATTAGGGATCTCACATAATAAGATGAGAAGGGAGAAAAAATAAACGGTAAAACTAAGGACGAAGGGATAAGTCTTCAAATAGAACCCATTCAGTTAGATGCCAGTCCTTATTCCCTATCTGTCGGGTCGATCAGATCACTTGAAACAAATGGGATACTTCTTTGATTATCTAAATATCCATCAGAAAGATC
>JAATVS010000407.1 GCA_014523695.1 Nitrososphaerales archaeon TH5895 | reverse complement strand
GTCGAGTTGCACAGGTTATACATTTATTACTTAACAACCTTCAGAGGCAGGGATGCTAATGATGAAAAGGAAGAGCCGTCTGAAATTAGCTTTTAGTGATGTTGATTATGAGTCCTGAAGCATCCACCGTTAATTTATGGGCATTCTACTTCTGACCTTTCAATGCTTATTCGAGGATGGCCGTAAACTCTGATACTGGCAATCGTAACTTGAGAATAAAACCAGTGGAGAGAGACAGCTTCCAGGATCGACTCAAGATTATTCAGGAGATGGTTCGCAGACGATTTGATTGCCGTTACTGTGCAATAATACTAAAGACCTTTCGATCATTTCTGCCACAAGCAGCTGACCATTAAACTCTTTGGGTAGAGTGAATATTATCTCTTGTATAAACTGTCTTGGTGCAAGAGACTAGATCAGCAGCTACACAGCATTCGCCGGCCGATGTGGGGGTGCGTGAGGTCGAAGAGCAGAAGACTGACGACGAACGATTCTCGCTCAGTGCCAGTTTGATAGGGGAAAACCGGGTCATTCAGCTAGCCCGGGATGGGCGCATCCCCCGAGGGGATACCCATGAACTCGGGTTACATGCCTGGCGTACCGCGCCTAGGTGTGCCAGTGCTTCTTATGAGCGACGCAAGCCTAGGTGTCATTAACCCCGGGTTCCATGAGGGCGACACAGCCACCGCGCTGCCTGCGAGCATCCCGCTCGGGTCGAGTTTCAACTCCGACCTCGCTCGTACAGGTGGCCGCATGATCGCTCTTGAGGCGCGAAGCAGGGATTCAATGTCCGGCCAGCGGGCGGCATCAATCTCGCTCGAGACCCGCGCAACGGGCTTCGAGTATCTTTTGGAGGATCCGTTACTGAGTGCCGTGCTCGCTGCTGAGTCGATCAACGGGAAACGGGGCGAGGGCGTGATCTCGACGATTAAGCACTACTCACTCAACTGCATCGAGACTAACCGCCACTGGCTGGACGCGTTTATCGACCCGGCTGCACATCGCCGAAGATAACTAACGGGTCAGGTTGGGCAAGGCCGCTGACGATCTCATACTGACGGCCGAGGCACCCCTGACCGGTATTCGCTTCAGTAGACGTGCGGCCTACATCGCTGAATGAGAGGATTGAGGAGGACGCAGATCCCAGATACCTTCTGTCTGATCGATGTGATGACATTCCTCAAGGGAGAGGTTGGCGGTTGGTCCAATAATGTCACCTATTTTAAGCCTAGCACATCCACGCTACTTTGTAAGTGCTAATGCTTAAAGGCAATCTGCTCGAATGGGGGCTGTCCATTCTTTCTTTTCTCTGCTTTCGCCTAGTCGACCAGTGAGGAGGAGGGAAGAAAGACTTTCTTAACTTGCTTCAATACTTATTTATAGCCACTTAAGGAAGGTAACCCGAATGAGGCTTGGATGTCTTTTTTCTGGCGGGAAGGATAGTACCTATGCAGTCTATGAAAGCATAAGGTATGGTCACGAAATCAGGTGCCTGTTGACCTTATCTCCGCCAAGCGACGAAAGCCTACTTTTTCATTTTCCGAATATCGAAATCGCCCCTTTATTGGCGAAGGCGATAAGACTCCCTCACTTAGTATCTTCAGTTAAGGGAATCGATTTCCATTGTGAATTAGAAGCGCTTGAGGCTCTAATCAAGCGGGCAAGGGCAGAGTATGATATTGAAGGAATTGTACACGGCGGGATTTCGAGTAAATTTCAAAATTCCCATTTCAGCATTTGCTGCTCTAAGTATGGTCTTCGTGTTGTTAACCCGTTGTGGGGTAGACCTGCAGTTAAGTTTATGAGAGATCTAATTTCTAATGGCTTCAAAACTCTCATAACAAGTGTATCGGCTATGGGACTAGACAAATACTGGTTGGGGAAAATAATCGACGAGAAATTACTAGACAGATTGATTGAGTTGAGTGATCGTAATCACTTTAATTTGAATTTTGAAGGAGGAGAGGCAGAAACCTTAGTCCTGGATAGTCCTATCCACCACGATATAATTGATATTATGGAATCTCAAATTCAATGGGATGGCCAACGTGGATTTTTTAAAATAAATAGGGTAGGTCTGAAATCAAAATAAGGACAGGATAGATATGTTAGACAGTCTTCGTACAAATTTGAGAAGCGCGCTAAAGAAGATCGTGGGCGCATCTGACATTAATCGTGAGCTAATAGAATCCCTTTGTAAGGACATTCAAAGGGCATTATTGCAGTCCGATGTTAATGTAAAGCTTGTTCTTACTATCACCCAGAACATAAGAGAGCGCTGCTTTAATGAACAGCCACCTAAGGGCCTCTCTCGTAAAGATCATATCATCACAATACTGTACAGCGAATTAGCTAAACTCCTTGGCTATAAGGGTGAAGAAATAAAAACCATCGATAAATCAGTTCAACCTGAGGGAGAACTATTTCCCTTCAAAGCGGGAAAACTCAACGTTGTGCTCATGTTAGGAATACAAGGCAGTGGCAAGACCACAGTTTCCGCAAAGCTGGCTAGATGGCTAACCAAGCATGGGCACAGAGTCGGTGTCGTCGGAGCAGACACATTTCGGCCCGGGGCCTTGACCCAATTAAGGATGAACTGTAGCAAGATCAACGTGGAGGTGTATGGTAAAGAAGGTGAAGTCGATGCCATAAAGATTGTTGGGGATGGGATCGATTATTTCCGAAAACAGAACATCGATATTGTAATCGTCGATACTGCAGGCAGACATAAGGAAGAATCTGGTCTCTTGGTCGAGATGACAGGGATGTACGAAATTGCCAAACCAGAACTAGTATTGTTGGTGATCGATGGTACTATAGGTCAGCAGGCTTTTAGCCAGGCTAAGGCGTTCCATAATGCTGCTCCAATTGGGGGTATAGCTATTACAAAACTGGACGGAACGGCAAAAGGCGGAGGGGTTCTCGCTGCTGTAGTAGCTACAGGAGCCAAGGTAATGTTCATCGGTACTGGTGAAAGAATTGATGATTTGGAACTGTTTTCTCCAACACGATTCGTTGGGCGACTGCTTGGGATGGGTGATATAAAAGCATTGCTTGAAATGGCCAAAGGTTTAGAACTTCAGGCCGATGAAAATCAGGCAAAAAGGGTCTTAAGTGGGAAAATGACGATAGAAGACTTTTATTCACAGATGGAGAATGTCGGAAAAATGGGTCTCAGGAATATCATAGACAACCTTCCTGGATTATCTGGAATGGTAAAGGAAGACCAGCTGGATGTGATCCAAGGGAAGTTGGAAAAATGGAGAGTTATTATTCAGTCTATGACATCAGCTGAGCGCTCCGATCCGGACATCGTGAATGATTCGAGGAGGAAACGAATAGCCCGAGGATCGGGACTGACTGAACATGATGTCAAGGACCTTATTAAGCAGTACAGTAATTCTAAAGCGGTTATGAAGCAGGCAAAAGGAAGACAGATGCAGGGAATGCTCCGAAGATTTGGGATAGGATAGCTAGTAATTAGGATTTAACTTCGTACTTGGATTTGAAAAATTACGAATCCTTATGCAAAGAGTGCAGGATTCGACAAGGATTTGGGGGCAGAAAAAACCTAGAAGAAGCAAACCCCTGTTTTATTTGTAACAATCTGATGAACAAGTTGGAGACTATAAATAAAGCACTCATCAGCAAGGTGAATGAAGGTTACGAATTTCGAACATTTCAGATAGGAGTCTCGCTTCCTTCCTCCTACATAGAGAGAGAGGACAATATTAGGTCAAGATTGAGAGTTAAGGGAAGAAATAACATCAAGAATCAGTTTTTGACAAATCTTAGGGATATGTTCAAACAAGCTCTGAATAAGGAATTGGATTACTCGTCCCCGGATCTCAGAATAGATCTAGTGGTTAATGAGGAAAATGAGTTCTTTTTTAATTTTATTCCCACACCTATTGTACTCGCCTGCAAGTACCTGAAAAAGAGGCGCGGGATACCTCAGAAACAAAGAGGGGTAGCAATTACAAAGACTCAATTTTTGCAAGGTGACTCTAAATATGGCAAGTTCTTTAGTTTGGAAGAAGTGGTGTCTGAGTATCTTAAGCAGATCACTTCAGGAGTTAACGTAAAATTTTCATGGATCGGTGGCGAGGACAAAGAAAGTCTTGTACTTGGTAAGGGCAGACCATTTTTTGCCGAAATTATCAAACCAAAACGGCGAATTATAGTTGAACACAATGTCAGTTTGAATGGAAAAGGGATTGAACTATTTGTACTAAATACCCCCAAGAATTTACCACAATATCCCATGAGATATATTTCATTGACAAGGATTTCAATTATTGCAGAAGGATTAGTTACTATTAAAGAACTTGAATGCTTAACTTCACTTAGCAATCGCACGATCTGGTTTAGGAACAAGAAAAGGATCATCAGTCGGGATGTACAAAGCGTAAAAATAGTTAAGATCGATGGGAGAAATTTTGAATTGGAACTTATCGCAGAAGGCGGGTTACATATCAAACAGTTTGTGGGCGGGAAGGAGTATTGCGAACCTAACATTTCAGGTCTACTTGGGCTGAAGTGTGAATGCTTTAACTTTGATATTATAGATGTATGGTTACGAGACCAACACGCCCTAGAGGTTTTTAGCGATCCTCATTCGTAAGAATGTGAG
>JAATVS010000406.1 GCA_014523695.1 Nitrososphaerales archaeon TH5895 | reverse complement strand
GAAACACCTTTGATAATTCCAGATATTTCACCTACATCCAAAGACCTGGATGATGCGATGACTGATGGAGATCTGGGTACAACAGATACCGATGTCAGTAATGATAATGATAACGATTATGACGATTCCGAAAATAGTATAGACGAAAATTCTGATACTGACAGAGATGACGATGAAGATTCGAGCAATAGCGAAGGCGGCTCCAGTGACAACGATCCTTCATTAATCCCATTTCCATAGTTAACCAAGATCAACTAACTAGCTAATCTTAACAAGAGCGCGCCATCCTAGCAGCAGGCAGTAGGCCAGTAATGAAGCCGACAGATATGATCTGACCTACTACCTCTATTGAGTGATTAGCCCGACTCAGGATATAGGATCAAATTTTTAACCTTTTCTAACATAGAATGAAGTATTATGATAAGACGAAGGTAGTGGTTACATTTCTAAACCGGTATATCAGAATGTATAAAATTCAGTTTTCCAAACTGAATAATTTCACTAAGGGATTGGTTGTTGATACCCTCCAACCACAATTATTTTTATTTTTACTAACGGCTATTCCTGATCAAAACCGGAGCATACAAATGAGATTTGTTATATACTAACTTGGAGCAAAAAACACAATAAAGTTTGAGCTCAAGACTCAGATCTGAGAGTTTTTTAATCTAGAGTTTGTAACACCTTTGATTGGTATTCATGTCCACAGTTTTTACATGTGACCATTACAACCATTATAGTTTGTCTTGACCGTTAAATCATACAATTATTATCATACTAATTTTCGGTCATCTCTCTTTTTTTTGATAGATTTTGATGTTTTGTCTCGTGTTCTTCTAACTCTTCACGTGATTCAAATTCTTGACCACAATCAACGCAGGAAAAAGGCGCATACATTTTAACATCGATATCATCAGATTTTTCATCATGATCCGTTTTATCACTCATAATATTTTTTATGTGGAATAACTATAAAACAATATGCAAAATCCGTTAAAGCTCATCGCCTTCGTAATCATTATTGTAGCAATAGCTAATCTTACGTTTGGTAGTAGTGCGTTGATCGAACAAGTTGTTAACGCTCAAAATATGACTGAAAACAACAATACCGATGATAATAGTACAAAAGAATCAGGCATAATATCTAGTCTCCCGATGCCCATTCGTCCACCATACGTTAGTAATTAGCCATCGTCACTCTCTTATTCGTAGAAATAATCTGCCGTGACGGCATATAATATGGTCTACATGCCTATGGAAAAGAGGCTCTAAAGTTAAATAGAGTAGCTCGTAAATCCCAAAAGAGCAGATATCTCCGATGACTGTATTATCATAACTCTATAACCATTTTTCATAATAGGCATAACCTGTTACTCATTAGGAGTCTGCAATGCAGAAATATGGAATCAACGGTATTTACCAGCCGCTGATAGTTCCATTAGAGGCTAGTCTCAGTATAGGTTCAAATGTTGCACCTCTATCACCACTAAATACAATCACCGGTTCAGAGCTTGTCTGGTTTGTTTCCCACCAACTCACGATTACGTTATCAATGGTAGCTTCTACATCAAAGTCGGTTGAATTGGAACCAGTTGAGTTGCTCAGATTAACTTTGTCTGCGTAAGTTTGTCCACCATCTATCGATGCTCTAAACATAACTTCTGAGTTGTTATTAGCTGTGTCATTATTGCCCCACACGACGTATACATTCTCATCAGATGTAGCTATGAGAGCTGGCAGAATTTTGATGGTTTTGATGGTTTTCTACGGCATATGATGCTAGATATGTCATCGTTGTTGTTGTTCCAATCATAGCTAATGCAATTACAGCAATACCGCATACTGTAAGATATTGTTTCATGACGTTTTTGAAATAGCTCATTGAATATAAGCGATATTCTCTAATCAAGGTTTACATCCATTTAATTTGTCCAATGTTCCGTTAGGACATCTATTTGTCATTCGCTTTAGTTGTTGATTTTTCATATCGATAGCATTGCCAAGATCGGACAGCTGGGCATTCCAGAGTATCAGCTCATTCATCAAATTTCTCTTTTTATCTTCTAGATTTATTACGTCATTACTGAGACATTGAATTCTGTCAGTTAGTTGAGGTAAATCATTGCCGACATATCTGAGAACGTTAGAGATATGTTTTTCACTCAGCATTTTGTTATTTTTTAAACAATGAAATAGCTTCAAAAAAGACGACAGAAAGGTTCTGATTTCATTGTAAATGAATGCCAGTTCGTGAAGATCATTTAAGGCCCAGAACTCCTCTAACAAGTTTTGGACTTCTGATGCTGACACATCTAATTCTATGGCTACATCAACTGGTTTTTTGCCCGTTCAAAATAGATACAGAGCTTGTGTATCTTTGGATTTATTCTTGACGTCTTTCGTTTTATCATCTTGACCATCTATTCTGCGTATGATTGATCCAATATCAGAAAACGACAGATGCGCCACTGATGCAATCGTACGTATAGTCTTACCTTCCTGATGAAGCTTAATTACTAACTGCTCTTTATCCCATCTGTTTAAAACTTGCAATATATTTTTATATGGTTATCTTTGCAAATTGCTTTTTCTGTCTGTTATCGGTTGTTATCAACTGTTACAGTTTGATATCATCTGTTATTTGTACCGCGTTATACCCATGATATAAGCTTCAACAGAAATCAATAGATCCTCCACTAAATCATCCTGCATTCATATTGTGGTGGGTAGTTAGTTTTTTTCAAATGGTAATAGTGAACTGGCTTACAGCAGCATTCAGATATAGAGTGCAATACGCGAAACCTATATCTGACGTATGCAGCATAGAAAGTCATATCCAAAGCCGATCTTCATCGGAGACTGAATAGCGCATACGAGATAACACTCAGTGTTAAAGGTAGAAAATCAGGCAAAAATATCCCTCGGCCAGTCTGGTTTGTGTATGAAGGAAGCACCCTGTATCTGCTACCAGTTCAGGGCTCTGACACCAGCTGGTACAAAAACCTGCTAGTCGATCCAACGTTGAAGATTTCTGTAAACGGTATAGAAATATCTGCAAGAGGTAAACCAGTAACAGACAGTAATAGGGTTGATGATAGTGTGAGGAAATTCAAGTTTAAATATGGTGAGGGGGATGTGAAAAGGTATTATACAAAATTTGATGTTGCGGTTGAAGTCACACTCTGACAGATACCATATCTAAAGGCATTCACCTTGATATCAGTTTATTTCAATAATGATGGCAGCCAATAAACTAATGTCTAAGCTTTCGCTCAAACTTTCTTCTTAAAGCTATGATAATCAGACCAAACGTAACAGCACCACCTAGTATTTTGAAATCATCACATCTCATCGGCATGTAATTAAGTCTTTATAGATTTTCCTCATAGTGATTAGTCTCCTGGCCTTGTCAACATCGATCGGCCAACCTAGTACTGAAATCAGCTGACCATGTTTCACAGTCTATGGGCACGGTCATTACCAGTTTCCATGCACTCGATGATGTGTCGTCAGCAACATCACAAGTTTCTGAAATATTGATGCTATTTGTTCTAAGACATCCAGCAACATAGGCCTCACATAGATCTTTCGTATTGGCATTATCTGTTCCCAT
>JAATVS010000405.1 GCA_014523695.1 Nitrososphaerales archaeon TH5895 | reverse complement strand
TGCCAAGCCTGGCCAACGGCGCAGGTCCTCATGTGTTACAAAAATACATGGTTGTGCGAGGCTTAGAATGGGTCAGGTCTTTTCTCCTAAAACCCTGTTCCTAAGGGATTCGTGGGTTCAAATCCCACCCCCCGCATGAATATTTATTTCATTATATTTGCTTGATGCATTGATCAAGTTGTTTATGATTATCGAAGTGTATAGCACAAAAATGGTTATCACACTCGCCACAATGCCAACCTGAAATCGTATAACAAACTTTACATTTGTCTAGTGGTTTATTATAATCAAAATTTTTCTTGTGTCCTCGTGTCCTATTGTGTTGTTGTTGTTGGTGGTGATGATTGATACCTCGTTTCATAAAGAATCTGGCCTATTGCAAATATTCTCTCATGATATCACAATTCTTTGTGGCAAAATGTGTCGGAAGTCTTTAATGTGCACAAACATTTGGGTCTTGCTTCTAGAATCGCATACCCGATCGAAGGATTTATACTTTTTCAAGGTGTAAGGTTTATGTAAAGTATTCCTTATTCCTACGTCGTTGGCTAGTCGGAGCACAAGAGATAAGACATTGATCGAAATCACCGTGGTGGGTAAGGACCGAGAGGGAGTAGTTGCAGAAATAACTAACTCCATTTTTCGTAATGGCGGAAATATTGAACAGATTAACCAAAAGGTCGTCCACGGTTTATTTGGAATGCATCTACAAGCGTCGTTTCATAACTCTGTAGAACTCCAGGAAATACATTCAGAATTGCGCGAGCTTTCCACCAAACTGCAAATGGAGATCAAGGCTCACGTTGAAGAACCTAACAGGAAGAAGAACGTAGCAGTTCTCGTAAGCAAAGAGCCTCATTGTTTGTCAACTATATTGACCGCTCTGCATAGCAAGGAAATCGATTCGAATATATCAGTAATTATTGGCAGTGAAAGTACCCTCAAGGGTATCTCGGATGAGCTTTCGATCCCTTTTCATTCCGTCTCGTATGAAAGTGGATCCACGAATGCAGAAAGAGAAATCTTGGAGGTTGTAGAAAATTATAACGTTGATCTCATAGTGCTTGCTCGTTATATGCGCATATTGACCCCCAATTTTGTCTGGCGTTATCCTAACAGAATCATAAATATTCATCCTTCGTTATTGCCAGCATTTCCAGGAGCTTACGCATACGTGCAGGCATTCGAAAGAGGCGCAAAAATAGTGGGATGTACAGCTCATTTTGTTACTGAGGAACTAGATCAAGGTCCTATTATTTGTCAGGAGGCATTTAAAGTGATGGAAGACGACACACTGGAGACGATAAGAAAGAAGGGTCAGCAGTTAGAGGCAGCTACCCTATTGGAGGCAGTTAAACTCTTTCTCGAAGACAGGTTGGATGTTTATTGGAGCAAAGTACATACAATATCCAAAAATTGAAGTTGACTTTCATAGTGTAGGTTCGAGATAGATCTCCGCCAACAATATAAGGCTGATATTCTAGCTAATTCGTACAAGAGTAATGACCCTCTCCATTTACGACCTAACTGACGGAGATTTTCGCGCTCGACTAGAACAAACTCAATGCGCAGTAATACCTGTAGGCTCACTCGAACAACATGGACAACACCTACCAGTTTCAACAGACTGTGTGATTGCTGAACATATTTCTAAAGAGGCAGCTCGGAGACTAGAGTATTTTGTGCTCCCTGTTGTTCCTTATGGAGTATCATTCGAACACGCTCCTATGTTTAATGTCTCAGTCCGAGATTCTACACTTTCCAATGTCTTGTGCGATATGTGCGTGTCTATAGCCCATCTTGGTATCAAAAAGATAGTCATAATTAATGGTCATCATGGGAACATGGGAGTGTTACAATATATCGCTCAGAACACTTTTGAGAAAATACCATCTGATTCAGCAATACACGTAATCAATTATTGGTGTTTGATGAATGAAAAGTTCGACCATGCGGGGGATGTGGAGACTTCAATATTGTTGGCCGTAAAACCAACATTGGTAAAGATGGACAGGGCAGAGGCAACTGGCAAAACTCTCATGAAGTCGAGAGAGGTTTACAGAAGCATGACTTGTCGCCCGGGTTCTTTCCCCGAGTTAACAGGCAATGGCGTGTGGGGAGATCCAAAGCTTGCATCGGCTGATAAAGGAAAAGAATTGTTGAGGGAAATAAATGATAATGTTAGCAAGACAATACTCGAGTTTGACTAGTACTTCACATGGATAATTGCTGTGCTCTGATTTCTTGGAATGATGCTGCGTGATTATATTATAAGCGATTAGATTTAAGTTCTAGAGCCTGAGTAAGCTGATCACTTCACAATCAGAATTTTAATATATACGTTAGTATTGCTTAATAGAGGAATCAAGAATGTCGGTGGACATGGCGGTAAAGGTTCTAGACGAGAGCCTAGGAAAAGTTGTTCTTATCAAGCTAAAGGGTGGTAAAGTAATCAGAGGGAGTCTTCACGGATTCGATCAACATATGAATCTGTTGCTTGAAGACTCTGTTGAAATACTAGAAGAGAGTAAGTCGAACGATTTAGGAACCATCGTTGTACGAGGAGACAATGTTGTCATAATATCTCCGCCTCCTCAATAGGGAAGAATGTAAGATGACAAAAGGCACTACTTCAATGGGTAATTTTACTCGAAAGAAAACCCACATACGTTGTAGAAGATGCGGTCACAACTCATTTCACAAGAGAGGAAAACAATGTGCGAAATGCGGATTCCCAGATCCTCATATGAGAAAATATAGTTGGATCAAACGTAGGGTCCTTTAAACAGCGGACTCAAAATACTCGTAGATTTACGATACACTTTATCATTTACAATAGTCTATATGGTAGTTACATGCATAGACTGATATCGATTGAATGAAGAGATCATATTTGTTGGCAGCGCCATCGCCGGTTCCTTCTTAACTATTGCGATCGACAGGTTAGTAAAGCCTGCCTTTTCGAAGGCGAACAAGAACACCCAAGCGTCATATGAATCTGTCAAAACAGAGCTGAATTCGCTTGAATTTGAAAGGAATTTGGTCGCTGAATCGGCGCTTAAAGTGGATGAAGCATTCACTGAGAAGAGAATCGACACTTTTGAGCGAGATAAATTGCTCCGACGATATACTACCCAGATAGCGCAATACGACGAAAAGATAGAAAAATATCAGAACATGTTAGATTTTGCTGATCTCCGAAACCAACGGGATAATCTTACGGATATGATGAACAGGAGAATGTCCACGATTGACCAAAAATTAAAAGAAATTAACAACAGATTCGCTATCACATATGGAGGTAGAGTGAATGACCGAATAGAAAAGGTAGTAGAGAAGGCCGTCCAAGAAGCGGTCCAGGATAATCTTCACGATCCTAAACGTAATGCTGATGAATTAACACAATTCCAATCTTCTACCTCATCGACACAGATTATGTCTCAATCTTTAGTCGATGATCGGTCTGAAGTTAGGAAGCTCGAAGATCTACACCACCAAATAATGTTAGAACTTGACAGATTTGAGCAGGATGAAAAAAAGAATGATATGACCAATGTCTCAGATAGCGTGGATGATCTCAAAAGTTCAGCTACTTTGGTTCAAATTGAAAAAAAGTCTGAACCAGTACCCCTGAAGGATGAAGAAACGGCGAAGGAACAAAAAGGAACAACAGCTTCCACAGAGGGAGCCCAAACCGACGAGAGTTGATCTCGGTTTTCAGCCCTATTGAATTTTTGAATCATAATGCCATCTTCGCAAGTCAATAGAAAACTAGATTTCACTTCGGTGATAAAGCATGTAATAGTAAAGCACGTGAAGGATAATCAGGTCATAGGATTGGGAAGTGGAAGAGCTATGGCCTGTCTTGTGCGAGAATTAGGTAAAAAAACCCTTAAAAAAAATCTAAAATTTGTAGTTACCTCTTTGCAAATTGGAATTGAGGCGGAAAAAGCTGGATTGTTCGTTTTGGATGCACCGCAAACGGAACAGATTGATATCGTATTTGATGGTGCTGATCAAATCGATGCAAATCTATTTATGATTAAAGGGGGAGGAGGTGCTTTACTACGCGAAAAAATACTTATGTATTCGGCAAGAAAAGTCATAATATTAGCTGATTCATCGAAATTTGTCGACCAATTTACTCGAAGCGTACCAATTGAGGTTAGTCCCTTTGCAAGGACAACGGTTTATCGAAACCTGATCGGGCTTGGCGCCCAAATTGAGCTGCGACAATCAGCGACAGGTTATCCCTACTTTACCGACAATGGAAACATCATCTTTGATGCATCGTTTAC
>JAATVS010000404.1 GCA_014523695.1 Nitrososphaerales archaeon TH5895 | reverse complement strand
TTCGCTTCAATTTCTGCAAAGATTTCCGTGGTTGCTGCTTTGTGAATTAGAGCATCTGTACTCATATGCCGTAATTCTTCACCAGTCAAGACTCTGGGATTGGTTAGTCCAATCTGCCCACCAACATATCCAGCGACGTATCTGTTATCGCCACTAATTACCTTGAGCGAAATTCCCATTCTTCGAAGATCATTTAAAGTATTAATTAACCCAGGCTTAAGTGGGTCATAGAAAATTAAAAGACCCAAGAATGTCATATCTGTTTCATCATCTCTGCTAACAGATATTGGTGATCGACTTATTGAATTTGGATCTTCTGGAGAAGAAAGAGTCGATGGGTAAGAAGACATTACTATTTCTTTATATGCAATTCCCAAAACCCTAAAACCTTTGTCTCCAAGACCCATGGAAAGATCTGTAATCCTGTTACTAAATATAGAGAGGGATTCGGTTTTTCCATCGGTCGTTTCGACAAAGGAGCATACCTCAAGTATATTACTAAGTGCTCCTTTTGTTATCAAAATGTCCTTATTCCTATATGGAATTTGATTAGTTTTGTTAAATGAATCATCTCCTTTAAGAGATACAAGTACGCTTAATCTTTTACGAATAAAGTCGTAAGGAACCTCATCTAATTTGATAAACTTGGTCAAAAGATCATTATCATGGTTATGACCCATTTGCTTACACTCTATAATGGCCCTATCAATGGGATTTGTATAGCCTGTCTCAAATAACGCATTAAGATAGCCATACAAGTAAATTTTTTCATTGTCTTTACCATTAACGTCTATATAGGAATGAAGCTTTAGTTCTCCCGTAGTTATTGTACCAGTTTTATCAGTACATAATACATCCATAGTCCCAAGATTCTCTATTGACTCTAGTCTCCTTACTATCACCTTTTCATTTGCCATCCGCTTTGCACCATGCGATAAGTTAACGCTTATAATTGCAGGTAACAACTGAGGAGTTAAACCAATTGCCAAAGCAAGTGAAAAGAGAAAGGAATCTAATATTGGTCGGCCGAAATAAACATTGATTACAAGTATGCTGATAACGAGCAAAAGTGTTATCTCTAAAAGGAAGAAACCAAATTTCCTGATCCCACTTTGAAATTCGGTCTCAGGTTTGATATGTCTGAGTCTTGTGGAAATTGAGCCAAGTTCAGTTTTCAATCCAGTAAAAACGACGAGTGCTTTTGCTGTTCCACTTATAACAAACGTGCCCATAAACAAAGAGTTAACTCTTTTGTGCAGTGGAGTATCTTTGGGGATTAAGTCAGAAGTCTTTTCAACAGGAAAACTTTCTCCTGTTAGAGTCCCTTCATTAACAAACAGGTCTTTGCACTCTAATATTCTGCAATCGGCAGGGATCTTGTCTCCAGAGTTTAGAATGACTATGTCACCGGGCACTATATCTTCAGAAAATAAATCTTGAATATTTCCATCTCGTAAAAGAGATGATTTTAGTTTTATCAATGATGTCAATCTATCCATTGCCTTTGATGCGCCTCTCTCTTGCCAGTATCCAAGGAATGCACTAATTAGAACAATCGAGATTATTATGATAGCATCTTCTCTTGCCTGAAGTATAAAGGATATAAAAGCAGTGGCCAGGAAGATAAGAATTATTGGGCTTTTGAATTGCGAAGAGAATATGGATAAGGAACCAGCCTTTCCTCTCCGATCAAGAGTATTGATTCCATACTTTTCCAATCTATTATGCGCGTCTGTAGAGGATAACCCTTGCGATGTTGTATTTAGAGTGTCTAGAAGAGAACCACTTGGAATACTCCAATAGGCTTCGATTTGGCTAACCACCACTTCTTGTTGCTTTAACCAACTAATAAAGTAAAATTGAGCTGCATGGTGTATATTAATTCAATGAATTGTGGAATCTCCTATCAAGGGATTCTTCACCAAGGTTGTGAAATATTTGGAATCTGACCGTCTTAATTTCGTTTGTTATAAAATTCATCCCACAAGTATTGGGGCTCAACTTATGGGTTAGAACCTGTCTCTATATCAGAGCTCGTTGTTAACAAGTACGAAAAAAGGTCGAACAGAGGGTGATCAGCATGATGTCTGTTCAATAGAGTGATGACAGTCTAATATCTGCTTTCTCTGCTTCTGATGAATAGAATCTAAATGCTGTTTCACAAAGTGCACATCATAATCACCTAGAGTTTTACCACAATCTTACCACAACGGTTACATCATTGTATTGTATATGGGTATGTCAGACCTGTATGGTAGCAAAGAGACTAGAGATGATAAAGAAAGTCTAGCAACTATCAACTTGGCGGTAGAAGAAGGTATCAACTTCTTTGACACTGCAGATTACTATGGAATGGGTCACAATGAGCTATT
>JAATVS010000403.1 GCA_014523695.1 Nitrososphaerales archaeon TH5895 | reverse complement strand
CATCAGCTCAGAAACAAAATGTTACCCTTACAACTATCCTTGACAACTTGGGAGACGAGGAAAGGTGGACAAGTATTATGGAGGAGGCCCTGTCGGAGCTTCGCAAACAACATCCAGAGATGCAAATAGAAATCTCGTATAATCAACTTCAACATCCAAACGAAAGGACAGAATTCTTGAAGGCAATGACTAATAATACACCCGTTGATCTAATGTCTGTTGATCAGATTTGGCTTGGTGAGTTTGCCGGAAAGGGATTACTGACAGATCTCACTCCATACATCGAGAGTTGGAATCGTTCAGCCTCAGACTGGTATGAGGTAAATTGGGATGGAGGATCGTATAATGACAAGGTGTATGGAATCTGGTTGTGGACCGATGTCAGAGGAATGTACTACTGGAAAGATATGCTAGAGGAGTCTGGGGTTGACCCTGTCTCGTTGAAAACATGGGAGGGATATATTGCGGCTGCCAAAAAGCTAAATTCAACTCTTAATGGAAGAGGAATTGAAGGTATGCATCTTACTGGCGCCAGCCACTCTCCTGACCTTTGGTACCCTTATTTATGGATGCTTGGGGGCGATATAGTAGAACGCAGGGCCGGACATCCCACTAAGGATATTTGCTGGTTCCCTGCCTATAACGGCAGTGAAGGGGTTCAAGCTCTCCAATTTCTCGAGATCAGGTCGGTGCAGGAATAGCTCCCCAGAAAAACCATTCTTGGGGCGAGGAATTTGTCAATAGAGAATTTGCGGTTATGATAGAAGCTTCGCACGTACCACTATATTTTCAACCAGAGCAGCCGCAGAACATTAAAGAAAAGGTAGGGTTTATGCCTTTACCTGTACCCTCAGCCGAAGGTACATATCCTACAACTATGATGGGGGGATGGGAGCTTAGCGTTCCGATAACATCTAAAAATAAGGCGCTGGCCTGGGAGCTAATTACATTGATAGCAGAACCCAATATACTTGCGCCATGGCTTGCTAAATATGGATATCTACCTACGCAATTGGCAATAGGCCAAGGTGAATTCTCTAACGTAATGCGTCAGTACAATCCGTATTACGAAGAGATGATCTCAATGATACCCACGGGCCTAAGTAGACCCAGTATACAGGAATATCCGGAGATAGCTGATAACATAAGAGAAGCAATAGACGAAGTCTATTATGGCAAAAAGCAACCGAATGAAGCTCTACAAGATGCAGCTATGAAGTCTGCAAAAGTATTACGATGGTAATAAAACTCTCTCGATACTGGTCTGGCTACCATTCCCCGCTATCAGAACATGCAGGGAATGCTACATAATATCTGGCCAGCTAATGACTCGAGATTCTATCAAGTGCGATCCAGAGACCAGTAACGATTTCGAAAGAAAGTTCTTGATCAAAGTGGGACACTGAATGGATCGAAAGGGCGCTTCTATTAATTACCAAAAACTAAGGAATTTCGAAGGATTATCCTATGATTCCCATCCCAATACAGCCGCAGATTTTGTGGCTGCTATATCTAATGCTTCCTTTGGACTCTTTGTACCATAATAGACTGCGTCCAATGCCTCCTTAATATAATGCGTTATCTCTGGATATTCTGGAATACTTGGTCTAAATCCTCCAAATGGGACGGCGGAGATCATCTCATCGTAGTAAGGAATGTAAACTGCTGTTTGGGAACGGGATTTCCCCTCACCTATTGATATCTGTGTCGGCAGAAAACCTTGTTCCACCAACCATGGTGTAAGGATACTTGGTTCCAGCATTTCCGCTATTAATTCCCATGCCAAATCCTTGTGAAGAGACGTGTTAGGTATACCAAATTCCCATCCTCCCATCAACGTAGCGGTTTGGTTACTTTTGTCTGGTACTGGAAACATGGGAAGAAAGCCAATTTGATTTTCGAATTCAATTCTGTCTAAAGAATCTTGGATAGGTTGTTCCATATAGCTTGGCATCCAAGAACCTTCTATCATAACCGCATATTTCCTATCAATAAATTCTTTTCCCCAATAATGTTCCTTCTGTGGCTTTATTCCTGCAGTCACTTGATCCTGTATAAATGAAAGTGCTTTCAAACCAGCGGAGCTATTAAAGGCTGGATACCAGTAGTTACCTCTTGTGGGATGTCCATCTCTCTGCTGTAAGATATCACTCCCAAGCATCCATAAATAAGGGTACCAAAGGTCAGGAGAGTGGCTGGCGCCAGTAAGATGCATACCTTCAATTCCTCTTCCATTAAGAGTTGAATTTAGCTTTTTGGCAGCTGCGATATATCCGTCCCAAGTTTTTAGTGAGTTGGGATCTACACCGGCTTCTTCCAACATGTCCTTCCAGTACCATATGCCTCTTATGTCGGTCGTGGCCCAAATACCATAAATTCTCCCTTGCGACTTCCCACCTTCCCAATTTCCGAAGTACCATTCTTCATTTCCGTCCCTATTCCACCGTTGCGATGTGTAATTTGTCAGGTCAGTCAGAAATCCCTTTTGCGCAAATTCACCTAACCATATTTGATCTACCATGATTATATCAACTGGAGTTCGATTAGAAAGAATGCGAATTATTTCGTCTCTCGTCGAGTTGTAAGGAAATTCAAGATACTTCACGTCTATCACTGCATTAGTTTCATTCCTTAAAACATCAAGGGCATTATCTATCAGAATTTTTCCTCGATTGACTAAAATTGTAAGCGTAATATTGCTCTCATCCTTTGAAGCGGAAACAAAGTTAACGGAGATCGTAGACACTATGGCTAACGAAGCGACAAGTGCTAATGTAAGTATGGACCTCCGCATACGGTAGTATAAACATAATAGATCTTCCTTTTTAGGTTTATCCCGATGTACATTATTTGACTCAGGAAAAGATGGACCGGTATCAAACAATCGAATTCTCGATTGGGACTCACATCCCTTCAGAAATATCATATAAGTCATTTTGTTATCCCGTTAGACAGATTTGTGATTAAGGTGTCCTTGAATGACTCGCATTGCCAGAAGCCTAGTGTATAATTCTGACGCTAGAATATTCTTTAATCCCTTGTATAATTTGATCCTTTGTTTTGAGTCCAATATTTATGTCAAATACCTTTGGGCCCACCCACTACTTGGGTTCATACATTTCTGGCTACCTTAGATGTCTTGTTAGAATATTCGGTGATGAACAACGGGCAGGATAAGAGGTGGCAGTAAGTTCAACCACACTTTCCACAATGGTGCGATATATCTACGACCGAGTGCCAAATTCAGAAAACTCGCGGTTGATAGTAGATTTCCACTCTTACATGAAAAACAACACACTACATCTGAATGACATCAGAATAACAACCTGAAATCTATTATTACCTTCGCTCAGTTCTTGGGACCGGATATGACATTCTGTCATGTAACCTCAAGAAACCGGATAACAAGATTTCTTGATTCAAAAATCAAGACCTACGGTGAAGATGTTAGAGACGCTTAAGAGGCGAAAAGAAAATAATTTTTTATTATATGATCCTTATTCTCATAATCTTTCAAACTGGCATAAATGATATTTCTTTTTTTTCTTTAATTATTTGTTTTCTATGCACTTTGCTTTCATCAAATATATATTTTGGACCCCCAAAGAGTTTTGTAATTGTCAATATCTTTGCCCACTCTTCAAGGGATTCAACTACAGCACGTGCTTTGTGAATATCGTTTCCAACGGTTACAACACCGTGATTTCTTATTATTACTGCCCGGATGTCCTCTTGAGGCTTTCCAATTCGGTTGATCCTGATGGTTTATTTGAAATTATAACTGGATTTCCCACCACTATTTTTGCTTCTTCTAATATGTGTTGAAACTCATCTAATACAGATATTGCTATTCCTAGGGTATACGGACTGTGAGTATGTATAACTGCATTAACCTGACTTAACCTCCTATAGATAGACGTATGCATTTGCCACTCTATGCTGGGTTTCAATTTACCAATAGTCTCGCTAGTTTCTAAATTAACTCTGACCAGATCTTTCACTTGCAGATTATAACGTGGAATCCCTGAGGGCGTTATCCACATCCATTTTTTATTTCGTATTCTAACACTATGATTGCCGGATACCGGAGAGGTAAAGCCCATGTTATACAAAGACTTAACACAATTTACTAGTACCTTTTTGTTATCTAAATAACCTCGCCTTATTTTTCTTTGTTGCACTATTATGTAAAAGGATTTGCATGAAAACTACTTAAGCACAAGGCACCTTCATCAACTAATGGCCTTTTCCTGAGTAGCATGGCCGCGTGGGGGCGTCCTATCTTATCTTGCTCTATTCTACTGTAAAAACTATGGAAATGGCGCAACCTATAGACTTAGGTTAGAAATCTTCTTGCATTATATGTTGTCCATCTGATGTTTCATTAATTGTTTACTTTACTTATCTAATGGCAATGTCAACGTAAAAGTAGCTCCTTTTCCATCTTTATTATTTTCAGCCCAAATCTTACCACCATGTGCTTCAATTATACTCTTCGCTATGAATAACCCAAGGCCGCTTCCAATATCAGATTTGGTTGCAAATTTTGAAAATAATCTCGATTGTATTTCTGGATCTATTCCGCTGCCATTGTCCTTTATTCTAACAAATACATAATCGCTCTTTTCCAGAGTATGGATATTATGATTGTCTGACATAAGAGAATCTGCCTTGTTTATTGATATAGATATAACTCCATTAACATTTGTAAATTTAATTGCATTGTTAATTAAATTCGATAACACTTGGAAGAGCCTTAATTTATCGGCTCTCACGTAATAATCAATACCATCATTGCTTTTGTCATTTAGAAATTGAATGGTTAATCCTTTCTCGCCAGCCTGGAGATTAGTATTTGTTATATCTTTTACCATATTTCTTATCTTTTCATTTAGATTTATTCTCTCCTCGTTTAATCTTAGTGTACCCGCTTCGATTCTTGATACATCAAGGATATCATTTGTAAGGTTCTTAAGCCTAATGGAATTTCTTCTTAGGGCATCCAAAGAGTCATGTGTACTACGATCTCCTTTAGTAAGTCCTTCTTTATTTAGATCATAGTCATGTTGAAGTAACTCAGTATATCCAACTATGGATTGAGTCGGCGTTCTTAACTCGTGTGCTGCTATGTTGATAAAATCTTGTTGCATTTTCTCATGAACTTTTAGCTGTTCATACGCAGATTCAAGTTCTCCTGTTCTTCTTTTCACTTCTGTGTCTAAATTACTACTCCATTTAATGAGAAAGATAATTAGGATAATTGCTGCAGCTGTAGTAATTGCAAGTAACGAGAAAGTCTCTATTCTCTGTGTAAAGAGTATATTCTCGAATTGCAAATATATTTGTGAAGTGGGTGTCACAATAAAGACGACATATGGTGGTTTACCTGTCTGGTTGTCTTCAGCAATGGAGACAGGAAATCCTGTGGTTAGCCTTTCTCCTAAACCAATAGTATAGACAACATCGCCTGATTCCCCTGATAATACCTTATTCATTAAATCATTCAAATCTTTATTATGCCTAGTAAAGTTTTGAGTGTATTCGTCAAAGAAACTCTTACCTATTAACTGTGGATTGCTATGAACTAAATGGGTTGCATTTCTATCAAGGGCCACTAGGTATTGTGATTTGATGTCATAGACATTTCCAAACCTATTAAAGAAATCGATGGTCGGTATCAGCGCTCCAACAAATCCTTGATATAGCCCTGTTTCTCTATTTATAATTGGCTGTGTTAATACTACTCCGTAAGTACCATCAAGCGAAATAAAACCGGTAGAGAAGACAGGTTTTAAAGTTGTCTTGGTCTGATTCGCAAAATCTCTAAATGAGACGTCTCTGCCTACAAAAGACCTTTGGCGTTCTTGATCTGAAGCAATGAATATGATTACGCCATTTCTATCTACAATAAACAAATTATCAGCTTTTCCTACCATCTGTTTAGTTTCATTATACATCTCTTGCAGAATTTCTCCTGTCCTATTTTCTGTCAAATCACCTTGTTGTACATAAACCGAATTCGCAACGACCTTTAGTTTCGACAGAATTGAATCTATATTTGATGCTATATGTTGTGAGATCGCCTTGTTTGTATCCAATTGCCGTAGTCGCTGCTGGTCAAACAGATTTGTTTTTATGCTTTCTTCGGTTAGATCTTGGAGAAAGAAATACAAGCCGTATGAAAGAGAGACTATTACAATAATTGAAATGATAATTATTTCTTTGAATCTTTTGGGAAATTTCAATCTTCGTTAATTGTGACAACATAGAGCAAGATATATGGTTTGGCTCTAGGAGTAGAGCCAATTCTCTGTATTAAAGGTATTCTAGACTAGTTTTCGAATGCAAATGCTATCACGCCCACGGCTTCTTATCGTGAGGCTCTACTCTGAAGGACGATACATAGAAAGCTCTTATGCTGCTTCTGTTTTTGATTTAAATCATATCTCTAATAAGGTATCTGTGACAATGATCGCCCACATTATAGCAATGGCATAATAAGGTGACATCTTTGTTTTTACTCAGTTGCCTTAGATCTTTAATTTTATCTAAAGCTTCGGGATTGTTTATGATTTCAATTAGAAATCGTCTTTTGTACTCATGCCAATCTATAATTTTGTCTTTCATGTAATCCCGATGCAATGCCTTACTTGGAGCTAAATCTTTCCACCATTCATTCCAATTCTCTTTAGATTTTGGAAGAGCTCTTGGTCTATAACGTGCAATTAATATTCTAAGACCGTCTGATTTCTCTGTTGTCTCTTTCAATGATTTAATTTTTAGAGTCATATCGAATTAGTAATTTTGCCTTGTT
>JAATVS010000061.1 GCA_014523695.1 Nitrososphaerales archaeon TH5895 | reverse complement strand
TCACGTGTATAATCTTGGATTACGTTATTTATTTTGCGCGCGCAAAAACCAAAGGAAGGATAAATAATATAAAACCATATATGATGTCATATGCCTTCACCAGAAGGGACTTCCCTAGAGGAAAGAAACAAGACTCTAATAAGATCGTTCATAGAAGAGATTTTCAATGAACACAATCTATCCTCCATTGAAAAGTATTTCGGTAAAGATTCTGTTGAAGGCAGTCCTCAGGCAGGGAGGGCGGTGAAGGATTTAGACGGTTTTTAACTGACTTCTTTAAGGCATTTCCTGATTGGCGCGCAAACTTAGAACATATTGTTGCAGAAAATAATCTTGTAATGATATTTCTTGATGGAACTGGAACTCACAAAGGAGATTTTCGTGGAACTCCCCCTACAAATAAACCAGTGAACATCAGATCTTCAGATCTATATAAAATAGAAAATGGAGTAATTACAGGACATTGGGACGTGGTGGATCAACTGGATTTATTGAAACAAACTAGAACATTACTTTCTGAACCTGTAGGTTAGGAATTCAAGATAGAACAGTCGCATTGATCTTCGATTGTAAAAGGATCTAAGTTGGGACGAAATTTGCGCGCAAAATTCGTCTTTGTATTTTGACTGGATAAGTGGAGACGACAAGACTATAATAAGTAAAAGAGTAATATAGATAATGAAAATTAAAAGTATTCTCGAAGAATTTTCTTTATAGATCGGACGAATTGTTCCTCATTGAGTTCTCCTTGCTCTCTTGATTTCACAAGTCCAACTATACTATCTACTAGAAAAGCATTTTTTCTTTTTCTGATGAACCATGCAACCGCAGTACCAACTGGTACAAGTACCGCAATGGTGCCGGTTATTGCAGGACCAAAGACATTCCAAAAGCCAGATATATTTTGTCCCAAAGTTAGATCAGAAACCACATTGACAGGATAATCAATAACCTTAGTTATGTTAACAAAGGATCTGTTACCGGGATTGAATGTCGGTCGCAATTGAATATCTGCGCGAATTGGAATACTATACGACCTGTCTTCTGAAAGGTCTTTTGGAATCTCGATATTAAGATTCGACGTAGTTAATCCACTGGTTATCCCTGTAGTGTTATTGGGATTAAAGTCCGTGTGAAGTGTATTTTGTGTTGAAGAAAAAATCACATCAAAAGGAAGTGTTAGGTTGGACCGGAGTTGTACTTCCACGTTCTTATCATCTCCCCGCCTCATTTCCTTTAATGAAGTCGGAGACATTGATAAAGAATATTCTGGAGGGGGACTTGCAACGAAATCAGTATCATCAATCAGGACACACACTTTCCCATCTTTTAAAAATATGTCTTGCGCGCGGAGAGTTATGTAGATTTGATCTGGGAGATTCAAAGTATCTGTATCAAGAGATAAAGTAATGTAACCCTTCCCTTCTTCAATAAGCCCCTTCACCCCACTCTCATTACTAAGGACCCTTTCTATTTTCCCATCGAATGACTTGTCAGTAATTAATTTAAACCAGTGAGGATTGGGAGTAAGCCGGTCGGCTTGATATCGAACTGCAAAGGGAAGTCGATATTCCCCATCGGATCTATAAGGATCATCATAATCTATGTCGAGTTGATAGGCCTTGTAAACGTGGTACGGTCCTTTAACAGGTGAATAAAAAGTAACATAAGAATAAGTATTATTCTCATTATAACCATCCTGAGTTCCCCCTTCTTCCTTGACCCAATTATAAGGGTAATTCATCTTCAAGAAAGTGTTTTCATAGGTTAAATTGGAAACATTAATCTCTAATGAGTTCTTCATCTCGGAAAAAATTGGCAGAGAGGTGTAATAATTTGGTGATGACCCCTTATATTCTAAATAGTAGACCTTATCATCACCAATCATAGTACCATACTCTGTGACCGTCATTTCAACAGAGCCTTTGTCATAAGTATAAGTCAAATTGTAAGCAGCGTTTCCATCTAAGGTAGCAGTTACACTTTTACTAATAAGTCGAAAGTTGTCCAGTATATTTTGGTAAGACTTAATGGTACCCTGAAGATAATCATCAAGATTTAGATTTTCTCCAAGATTTAATTTAACAGGTGAGTTATCAATAGACAAGGAAATGGTTGCGTCGCTATCGGGATAATTGTAGAAGGTAATAATATTATTGTACAAGCCCTGTTGGGTGGTGGTTTCATCCTTGCTCCAATCTGAAGGATAATTCATCCTAATTCTATATGTGGCATTTTCGTGAACTGTCATCTGTGTAGGTTCGTCGCTCGTGGCTTTATTAGTTGTATTCTTCCATTGTGTTGTACCGATCATTTCTAGTGCCGTTGGCATAAAATCGGAAAACTCTTCTAGGGCACCAAAGTATCCAAATATGTGTAACTTACCATCATTCAAAGTTAAAAGATCCATCTCCTTACAACTAATGCATCCCTCAGTCGTAGTATTACCTTTGTATCCATACGTTAACCTATATGCCAGTTCGTCATTAAGCCTTAGTGGAAAGGATTCATTATTATAAAGATGAAAGCCTATCGAACTTTCGTTAGTAAGTCTTATGTGATCGTCTACTGCCTCCTTTAAAGTTCTATTTTCAGCAGGAATGATAAGTATTGAGTAGGCCATTTGTGAAGTGTTCTCGGTTGTTCTGAATGAAACCGGTAAACTGTTAATATAATTCCTTTCGACTAAATTAGGCACATCGTGTGAATATTCCAACCAGATAGTAGTATTTAGTGTAGTTCCGTTGCTTTGGTGACTTGTTGATGCGATCCCTGGAGAAGGAAAGGCAAGTTCATTACTTATTGAATCATTTACCTTACATTCTGCCCTGCTTATTGGGAACCTATCATAATAGATGGGCGTTCCATTTGATGTAATGCCCACATCAAAAAGGGCATCAAGTGGATCTCTGCCAAGAGACCAATCGTTATTCTTATCAACTATAGTAACAGTAGGGAATGAACTTCGTGTAGCATCAATACGGTGATTATGGATAGACAGTAAATAGACTAAACCGAATATAAGAAAACAGGAGAGGAACAGAGAGATGTTATAATACCTTAGGGTTTTAGACACTACTGTGCATTTTCACTTAACTCAAAGTATTATAAAAGTTTTCAAGGCATATTCTCGAACAACTTGATAAAAAATAAAAAAGAATCTAGTCTTTTTTGAATATTGTACAGGTATTTCAATTCAAGTCTTAAATTACTCCTAACTTCGTGCCGAGGTCAACCAGAATTGACTTGTGAAAGATCACAGGGCGCATAACACTCCTAGTTTGGAATTGAATTTTTCGCGCGGCCGACTGAAATCATTCATTCGCTTGGTCGGAACTATCATATCCTACGGTCATCTTTACCTGAGTTATCCAATCGCACTTCATTCCGAACTTTGAATGATGTCTTTCCACCGCATATCTATCAGGTGCATCCACCAGACAAAACATAGTACCTGAATCAGAATCATAAAAGGTGTTGAGTACCTTAACTCCTAACTCGTCTCTAGGTTCCTTCTGACTCTTCTTGAGATCATTTTCAGTAAATTTGGCCATCGAGTGAAAGTCTAGGAATGTAGGCATTTATGAGGTAAGTATCTGTTTGTGTATACTGTGCATTAAAAGTTCCTCCTATTGTCCTCCGCAATCGATTATGCCATTTAGAGGACGAACATCCATGAATAAATGTGGTAGTGTGATGACACAACAGGGATAATAGAATTCTTGCGCGCGTTTATTATTAATAAGAAGTTGTAAATAGAGAATATATAAGAAACGTGTTCGAGACATCTATTTTGATTTATGAAAAAACTAAAGTTCAAGAATAAAAACCGAATTAAGAAGAGGGGTTCTACTGTCAAACCGGGCAATATATTTGATAAACATGTCAAATTTGAATTCGAAGACAAAGACGTGGAATCAACAATGAAAACGATGGTCAAGGAACCTTATGTTCATCATGTACCTGTAATGACTGGTGGAATAGGTTATCGCAATGTATATAATTTCTATAAAAATGATTTTGTTGGTAAGATGCCTGAAGACGTAAAGATCACACGGATTTTCCGCACCGTTGGAAGGAATCAGGTCGTTGATGAATTAATTTTAAGTTTTACGCATGATATAGAGATCAAGTCTATGATTCCTGGAATTCAACCTACTGGAAAGTACGTAGAGTTGCCCCATGTTGTTGTAATGAAATTTAGAGGGAACAAGATAGTTCATGAACACGTATATTGGGATCAGGCCTCATTACTAACTCAAATAGGTATACTTGATCAAAGTAATCTGCCGATCACAGGCATTGAACAATCGCAAAAAGTGAAGGAACTCTCAACAAGATAAGATACTAGTTGGTGTCTCTTCCAGGATGCATTTCTGATTTGCACCACGTACGATATTTTTGCGCGCATTTAGGAGGTCAAAGTCGCACACAATTGGAAGTCTTCTTTGAAAAAATGTTAACCTAGTCCTTCGTGAGGCCAGAATTTATCATTCCAATTTTTAATTTTCGCGCGTACATCTTTATTTTATGTATCGATGTCTATAAACTATGAAAAGGAGATGTCTGCGTATCCGAAGAAAATCTTCCAAGGTTACCCATCCCGCATTTCTAGGGATTCAATGTTCATGGAATTCTAAGAATTGACGAAACTGGTTTCTGAGTAAGGCACAAACTCTATAAAAAATGGATTCTAATAAATGATGTAGCCCGTCCTTGTCCAACTAAAATTTTAATTCTCGCGCGTACATCTGTATTTTATGTATCGATGTCTGTAAACTATGAAAATCTGGCCTCATACATTATTGTAGATGGTTGTGCAAGTCTAATTATGGATTTTTCGCGCGCAGAGATACTCGTAAGAATGATTCCAGGATATCGTAATTCAGTGTTGATATGCAATTAAATTAATTATTTCAGATCGAAATTCACGTGACTATTCATATTCAGCGCAATCATGAATGAGAAAAATATCAAATGGTATCATTTGGTAATGGTCATTAAGAGAATTAATTAATGTCGTGCGCGCACAAAACAGAGAATAAACAAGAAAATATGTCAGAGACAAGTTCAAACAGGAGGAAAATGAAGGAACTGAAGGTATTACAACTACATCGACAAGGGTACTCCTATCGAAAAATTGCCTCCTCGGTTCATCTGTCATTAAGAGATGTAACCAAGTATATTCATAGAATTTCCAATAAAACTAAATCTCCCTCGACCACATCTGTTATGGATGAAGTTGTCCTTGAATATCGAGTCAACCTATTACGATCTGAAGTAAGAGAACTCGAAAGTCAAAGGAAAAATCTAGATGATGAATTAGACAATTTGCGCGCGCAGAAATACAATTTACTGATTCAATTGCATGCACGACAATCAGAATTAGATGTCGTGAAAAGGAATTTGGAATATGAAAGATTTTCTCATATAGTTGATGAAATGTTTACTGAGTAATAGTAACTATCATCATTATGTTTTGTATTTAGATCTAATAAAATCTGGATAGATGAAATCCAACACCTTTAGTTTTATCTGATAACCATCATATTTGATCCACACAGTCATTCTTTGCAGGATAATTTGCGCGCGAAAAAAATGGAATTAGAATCACTGATGATGAGTTCGTATTCGGAGAGACTATGCGGCGAATTTTTAAAGAATATCCTCCCTTAACGCAATTAACAACCCCTCTAGGAAAGTGCAATCAGTAAGGAGAATGGTTGTTTAGACAAAATACATGTTTTCAGATTCGAAGTATTTCTTTATCTATTATATACCTGGTCTATCTTTTCTTACACACACATTTTGATAAGTTTTTCAACTTATAATTACTTTTTTCATGATGATCATTACTTCTGAATAAGTGGATAATGTAAACCAAAAGACCATATAGTACCTTCACGATATTTATGTTTGGTCCAAAAATTACATCAATTACATTTCGTTATTTTTTCATGTAATTCCGGACTCTGAGTTCACTAAACTATATCTAGTAATCATTTCAAATTCTTCGATTTTTTATAAGTATCACGACGATAATGTACTAGAATTGATAATTACATAAATTACATAAATTACATATCATTTTACATACAAAATAGAATAATTCATTTCTTGATAAATAGACTTGACTTCTACTACTGTTCTTGCGCAGTTCGTCAAATATGGGGTAATTTATGTAATTAATGTAATTGTAATAATTCGTTAAGAATACTGTGAATATAGTCATAAAGAGTTGTCTTAAGTGCATTAGACATTTCATAAAGTCTGATATTCAGATTAATTTGGAAATCGAACATTACATGTCAAATGTAATTTCTAAGGAAAGAATGTAATTAATTTAATTTGAAAGGAAAGGTTATGACAGGATAGGCGAATTAAGGAAATCAAGGAACTTTTGTTTAGATACCGAGATCGCCCTCACTGATTTATTGTCTTTAGTTATACACGAAGGTCTTGTTTGAAACATTTCCGCAAGTTCTGTGAAGTTTCTAACACAAGTTATTCTATTGTCCTTTAAATCCTTCATGATATCAGGCAGGATTAATATCTCTTCATGATTCTTCCTTGTCTTAATATATGGAATGAGTTGTTCTTTTTCGTAACAGAATCGAAGTCTGTCTTCTAATTTGTTAAGACTCAATATCTTATCTTCGTTCTTTTCTTCGTATGATAGTGTATTGAAAAATCTGATATAAGTCTCATTTATTTTTTTGATGATAAATCCTCTAACAATCTGTTCGTTTTCTGCGTAGACATCTTGCAGATCCGAATCTTCCACAAATTTCCCTACCCAATCAGGAACTTCTATGCCTGCCGATTTGAAAAATTCATTAAGAACGGTAGTGCCTATGGTCTTCCAGTCATCATTTCTTAATAGATCTTGGTTGTATAGTAGGAAATCAACTGTGAAATCACCCAGAACTCCAAGAGTATGTACTTTACTGGAATAGAACCTGTTAAATTCCTTAATTTCTACATCAGTATGCAAATCATCCTTTGAGGAATGTATGTGAATAATCCTTCTTAGAAGGGCAGGATCGTCGGGTGGCGGATGATTACTAGTTAGAATACATGGGCTTAACGCACTGATGTATTCTGCAGTAGATCTAGTCGCCAATCTTCCTCTTGCAGTCTGACTCTGCACTGCATGCTTTAGTGCCTCCACTAACTGCTTCTGTCTATCGTCATTAAGTGTCACTTCATTAATAAGAACAGGAAACGTATCATAACTTATTGCGCGCCCAAATCGAGGTAGAGTATCGGCACTGGAGAATCCAATGTCATGAATTCTCTTATCTTTATGTTTCCTCCATATGGCAAGTACGATCCTTCCATTGGTAGTTTTTCCGGTGTTTGTTTGTCCGTCTGTATAGATCCATGGTAACCATCTCTCTTGGCCTTCTTCATCAAGTTGTTTTAATACGAAACTGAACGGGGCCACAATCGCCCATGTGATAAACGTCCCGAAAACTTCGGGTCTTTTAGTCCTGTTCGATAACGCGATTAATGTGCGCGCACAATCCGATAGACGTTCAGTTGTCATCACAACCGACGGCAGTTCAATTTTATTTGCAACCACGTTGCCATTTACAAGATAGAAACCGGGTGTTTCAACTTCCTTTTTTACAATGACTTTTCCATCTCTTTGGAATGCGTTTAAGATGGCAGGTAGTGCTTCTTCTGCAGCCCTTACCTTGTAGACGAGTCCTTTTAACTTTAGTTCATCTAGAATATCTTTAAGAGACTTGGGATCGATATGAAATTTGTCACCTAAGTTGTTCTCAAATTCGATTTCGTACTTTGTCTCAATGCCTGTTGGATCTTCATATTTGATAATTTTTGTTGGAATTACGTTGATGATGACCGAATCGTAACTTATCAACTGTGTAAACTTGGATTGTGATAAAATTGATGAATTATAACCTGTCTGACTACGTTCATTATTAAATTTATTGTTGTAGTCCTGGCGGAAATTAATACTTCCATGTAAAATCTGTTTATTGTCCTTATGGGCAATGACAAACTTCATTGGATTGTAACTTATGGGTTCGAACGTGTGATTGGATAATTCTCGTCTAATATCCTCATTAAGTTGATTCAGTACTGGATTTCCGTATTTATTAAGAATAGTCAAAAGATGATCCATGGTTTCGCGCGCCTTTTCTTCACCCGCGAATGCCACAAAAGTTTGTGATAGACTGGAAGAACCTTCTATTTCCTGCCCTGAAGTACCTTTTTCATAGGTGTTAGATACTGTCATAATCCTGTTATCAATCTCTGAATCATTAGTACTCTCACATAGTCTTTCAACTATTCTTTTGCAACTGTCAAGAGTAATTCCTTTTTTGAAAAGAAAACCTGATAGTCCATAGACAATATGGTTTCCGTTTCCTTCTTGATAATAGTCTATTATTTCCTCTATGATCTCATTTAGGTCTTCTTCAGATAGATCTACTTGCGGCCTAGGACTTGCCGCCATCTTGTTGTGTTCACCTGGAAATGAATGATGTTTGTTATTACCTATTATAGTACCGTCCTTTCCTGATTCGTTATAACTCTCCACTATCTCCTCGCGCATTCGATGGATTTCTTCGTTTATCTGTTCTTCCTGTGTCTCAATCATTCCTTTATCCTTATTTTTACCAAATCTGCGACCACGTTGTAGTAATGCGGAAAGAATGTCTTGAACAACTTCTTGCCCACTCTCTGTAGTATTTCACTTCTTTCTTTCTTTTCTAACTTGTGAAGTCGGAGAATTATTCCCTTATCAAGATCTGAAAGAGATATGGTCAATTCGGGTGTTGGTCTATAAACTGATATTATTGGCGCCAGGTCAACAACCCGTTCGGAATACTTAGGTATTCCCAATGTTTCACCATTGTGCTCTATTATGATGTTAACTTGACACAAGTTCTGGCATATCATATCAGTCAATTTTTCCGTTGTCCAAAAACTGGTTGATACTTGTACCGTTTCGGATATCTTTGGCTTGGAAAGGAGTGCGATTTCATCCTCATTTAGAAAGGAAAGGATGCGGTCAATACGTCTGCTAGTTACTAGAATGTCATCATTTGTGATCACACGAATGTGTGATGCGTTTCTAATACTATTCTTACCGAAATTAATACCACTGCCCTCATTTTGTTTCGAACTATAATCTTGGCCACTTTGCGCGCAGATTCTATCCCCCAGTCGGGTTTCTTTGACGTCCTCACTTTTTGTTGGTGTTGAACTACACTCAGGTTTCAGACATGAATTAAGGTATGACGAGTCTTCAACCGAATCAAATAAATCTGTGGCTTTCCTATTTATGGATACAGTCAAATCAGGTTACCTCCTGGTTCGATGGCTTCTGTTCTTGGGAATAGGCGACCAACCTTCTACCCCAGGGACAGACCCGGTGTTTCATGAATATTCCTATCAAGTCTTATCATTCCCAGGAATTCCTATTTCATGGACTCCCTCCAAGATTTGGTTATCCTTTATCTTCAGATTCTTTCTACAGGATGGACAAGATGCATAGAAAAGAAGACGACCTCTATACTCCCACCTGTGTTTACACTCAGGATTAGGACACTGAATGAATTTCCTATTACTCTGTTCTGGAATAATCAGACGTAACATGTAAATACTTAGTATTATTCCGATGTCTCTTATATCTTTTGTTCGCACCTTTCCATCATCCTCCTTCCGAGTTGTGGCCAGAACTTTAGAATTTATACAACCTAAGAAAAATGCCATTGTCAATAACCTCTTCTTCAAACCATGTATCCTCGTTAATACCTAATTTGTAAACAATCACATCTGGAATTACGACGAAAGTTGTTCCAGAGATCCGATGGGCTTTCTCAATTATCTTTCCAAAGTTCCCAATATGCCGTTCATCACTATCTAGTACGTCTTGTTTATCCCGTCTATGCTCTTGGTGAACTATATGTGTCATGGTCAACTAACTGCCTCTCCAATTGCCATGGGTTGAGAATGGTTCACCGTGTTTTCATTGATTCTAACACACTTTCTGCAGTTAGGACAGGTCGCGTAGAACTTTAGTAGTCCTTTATAATTCCACTCATATAGACATAAAATATTAGGACAACTAATTCGGATTATTTCTTTTCTATACATTTATTATTATTATTCATGTATAGGAGACAATGTCTAGGTTCTTTATTTTAATATATTGACACATTCTACGGTAGGAGTGCCTTAGTACTGCATTGTAGTATAGTCTTTTATCCCCTAACTGTGGTATAGTCTTTCAGTACATATTGAATATTCTACTAGTAGTACTGGTAGAAAGTTATGTGATATTTTAGTTCTTCCAGTATAATTGTACGCAACTACTTTTCCAGGATTTCCAATAGTTTTGCAGGTTCCTTTAATAGGTCGGCAATTTCCCTCTGTGACACCTCAATCGCAGTCATCTTATCTTGCATTGATTTAATTTCCAACTCCTTTTCTCTGTCCTTCGAGAGTGTCTCACTGTACGCGTCAAATGTAAGGATCATTTTACATTCTACACAAAACTTTGACTCAGGTTTGTTTGGTTCGTTGCAACTTGGACATTGTTTTGGGACTAAACCATTGACTTGTTTCTTATTATCATCGGTGATTACGCCATAGGCCTGAAGTATCGAATTTGATGATTCTGTTCCAAGATAATGCAGGTACACGGAAGGCATGTTACTGGTCATACTCCAACCGGCATGGTCACGAAGAATTGATTCCTTTAAAATTTGTGATTTATCGGTGAGTGCAGAATGTCTTTGAACGTAAAGATTCCAGGGCTTGTTGAGTAATTTTCTAATGATCTCTTTTTCTCTTGTCTCAATTGCAGGATTATCTAATAGTTTGGGGAAGTAATCATCTCTGTAATGTTCCTGATAGTGTTTGAGCATCCCATCACGGGTCAAGGGGTCCCCGAAATTTTTTCTACCTATCGATATGAAAAGCGGTGCTTTCGAATTACTTGCAAAAGGATGTACGTTTAACCATTCCTTGACGTACGGGATACTTCTTATTAGTGGTAACGTGCGGGATGTCGTTTTTCCAGAAACATGGATCTCTGCGTATTGAATTCCGTCGTTTGATTTCTTGAATACAACGTCCTTTATTTTTAAATTTAGAAGTTCATGCGGTCTTGCAGACGTATCGTTTGCCATCGCGTGCCAACATCTATCGCGAGGAACATTACAATATTTCAAAAATATTTCATGATCTTCTGATTTCCACATATCCTCTGGTCGATATGGAGATCTTTCCTTTCTTCGCAATTCCTTAATTCCGTTCATGCATGGTGGTGTGGTTCGTTTATGATGATCCGGTTCATCAGGATTATATAACCATCTGAAGAACTTCAACAATACTATTCGAATACCATTATAAGTTCCAATACTTCTATGACCTGGATCTTCTGACTCAGGTTTCCTAACACTGCCCAAATAATCGACTATATCTTGTTTAGTCATGTTAGTGAATGACTTATGGTCTAGATAACGTGACAACCAACAGAGTTTCTTTATTTTGTCGGCCATCGTTGATTCTTTAATGTTTATCTCTACCTTTTCTGCCTCTATATAATTGCGTATAGTCTTGGCACTGTATGGATTCATTTCTATTAATTCCCTATAGAGACGATTCACATATCCTGGTAAGTTAGTAGTCAAAAAATAATCGGTTGTCAAACAGGTACTATCCAGTGATGATGTCTGTTCTGAAGACCGCATCTTCTCACCGGATGAGACCCGAGTTCTGTCCATTAATTGTCTATTCGTCTGCGTTTCCGAGCTATATACTTTAGGTTCAACACCACGACTGTGGCGCCGGGGGTGGGACTCGAACCCACGAGTCCTTGACGGACATCAGCTTACACGTAAGCCTATGATCTCGAGGCTGACCCCTTTTAGGGTCGATGACTTACCTAGCTTGGGTACCCCGGCCCCGATCTTTATCAATTACCTTTCAATTTTATTCTTTGGATGTTCCTATT
>JAATVS010000402.1 GCA_014523695.1 Nitrososphaerales archaeon TH5895 | reverse complement strand
GGTTTGTCGTAGGTCATTCCGTGTTGCAATATCAGATGTTCGATAGTCTATTCTTAGCACTAGCAATCTCAGTCACTAGTACAGTTATTGTTATGAGAATCCTAGAAGAGTTGAACATGATACATGATGAATCTGCTACACTTATTCTAGGTGTAGCAGTCATTGAAGATATCATAATAATATCCATGTTGGCGATATTACAGTCAGTAGCGTCTTCTCCTGAAGGAGACGTATCGATCTTCGAAATAGCGACGTCGATTGGGCTGGTATTAGCATTCATTGGGGGCGTTCTGTTTCTTGGTTCTAAGGTCGTACCTCGATTCATTAACTACGTGGGAAGTACAAACCAACATGATGTACTAGTTGTTGCTATGTTGGGAGTAACCTTTGGTATATGCTTTATTGCGTTTGAAGTTGGCATTTCTGTAGCTGCGGGCGCATTCTTTGCCGGTGTGTTGATTGCAGAATCAAAGGTACATGCGGTTACAAAAGTGCTGGCCACTCCTATAAGGGATATGTTCGCTGCACTATTCTTTGTATCAGTGGGAGCTTTAATGAATATTACATTGCTCCCTGCATTCATAGTGCCCGCGTTGGTCCTGGTTGGAGTCTCCATATCTGCAAAATTCTTTACAGTATTCCTTGCATCAAGGTCTCAAGGCCTTAGTATTGTTACTTCTTTAAGGACTGGTTTTGGCTTATCTTCTTCAGGAGGAGAATTAGCTCTTGTTGCAGCAAAAGGAGGCTCAGATGTTGGGGTAACGAGTTCATTTCTGCTACCTATGGTTGGTACGATGACAGTAATAACAACATTCATGACGCCATATATTATAAAATTTGGTTGGAGGGTGGCAGAAACGTTCAGAAAAGAAAGTTTAGGAAAAGAATATGTAGGAAGCGATAAGACTGATGAATAAGCAGTAGCTCAAGCCTGTCGTAGCCTGGTTCTCTTTGCTGATATGAGTACCTTCAGCTTCATTATCAGCTTCAGCTTCTATACTTTCCAACGTTTCACCTCTGCCGTGAAGCTGTTCTAGACATATTGTGAAACCTACATGGGCACAATCATCTGCCTTGCAATACTGACACATAGGTACTCCCTCTTTTGTTTCAACATTCACTTCAGCTTGAATTGAGCTATCCCGTAACACTGTACACCTATCATTTTCGAAACTCTTGACCACAATTGGGTTTTCGATTGTAGAATTCTTGTGAGTAGAGTTCAGCCAGTGAATAAATGCCATAGTACCTTCATCTAACGTATTAGACTTAATTACAAAAACATCTTCTGCTGATTCCTTCTTACCTGGTTGGTCTCTTTTCTTTTGTTGGTTTCCGTGATTTCGATGGTAGTCGGCATCTTGATCAGGTTCACCATCTTCCGAAGACTCGTCCTTTTTATTTGACATGTCTTAATTGTTAATTCCTTCTTATCCTTGGGATACTATCATCTACATCGAAATATAAGAACCTTGTGCTTGGTGCTTGAAACAGAGGATCAAAACGTATTGGATTCTTATTTTCTTCTTACCACAATTTCATGAAACCTTTTTGAGAGATCCTACATGTGCACAAGGTTGTCCTGGTGATCGTGATCGGAACATCAGCATTTTTTGGAGCAGGGACAAATCAAGTTGCCTAGCATGAACATTGTGATTAAAGATAGAATTTCCTCCTCCCTACAGATATGAGTCATAAGTGGATTTAGTAACAAAATCTAGGTCCTAAGAAGGTAACCTATCCTAAGGCCTTCTTTGCTGAAAGCTTGCAAAATAGCTCATTTATCATCTTTTGCTGTTGCAATATTAATCTCATACACATCGATTCAAATGAAAAGTTCTTTCCCTTGGCTTTAGCAGTTTCGGAATAGGCCTTGATATCCTCTAGCATTTGACGAAAAATAATTCGATTTTCATCCCTAAGTATACTTCCAAAACTATTCCAAGACTCAATTTCATTTTCTAATATTTTGTCGTCATATGTGTATGTTATGGTTGAGTTGGGTGATTCCATTCTCTCAGACAACTTCTACAACTGATTTTTACCTTACCATGCTAAAAATAAGACATGCCTTCTGGGCGAGGGGGAGTAACCTCTATTATGTAATCGTCATCCTATGTTGTATTATGAATTGTAGTCAGTAAGGGAGCTATATACTATCACAATTTTCAAATACAGTGTTAGAAAAGGTTAAAGTCATGCAGGCATGCACTAGCTTTGACGTATAGTTGTAGCAAGATAGGGATACGGGTATTGACTAAGAGGCCCGGGGGGGTTTTCAGGCTAGAATTATTTCCCCCCCATGCCCTGTTCATTGCTCGCCAAGTTTGGTTTGACCCACGTCTATTCCTTGTGAGTCAAGATTAGATATAATACAGCTATAGCCCATGTACTCATCTGCCGATGCCTGTTCTGATTAGGCTTAGGACTTGCATACCATTAAGTGAAGATAAACATGACTAATATAGAAGACCATCCACAATCTGACGCATACACCTCATCTTCACCAATAGTATCAACGAGGATTTTGTTTCAAGGAGAAAAAGGGTCTCCTTGATTATGGTCATCTACGACTATGTTCGAATACAATGCGTTTTGATTTTGGGCATCCTCTTCTATCCCTAGTGCATCTTCAGGATCAGATATACCCAATATAGTATTATCATGAATGGTGTTATCGAAAGATTCTTCATCCAAATCTATACCACTACCACTATCTGAAACTGTGTTATTATAAATCTCATTGTTGCGGGATTCAGAAATAACAATTCCTCGGTCTTCGTTGCTAACATTATTATTTCTAGCAATAGAATCAGTCATATTTCTGCTAAACATTATACCCATCTTGGTGTTGTTGTATACCATATTATTTTCAATTGTTATGTCGTAGCAGTCTAATGAACAAATGATCCCAATAGAGCCATTATCATGTACTGTATTGTTCCTAATAATCATGTCATGCGTTCCAGTATGCGGATCTAATCCATAATGAATATTATCATGCACATAATTATTTTCTATTTTAATACCGCCAACACCTTTCGAGTAGAAACCAAAGTACAGATCGTGAATATTGTTTCCTTTTACCAGACTGCCATCACCTCCTTCGTATCTAAGTCCGGTACGACCTCCGCCATATCCTGATTCATATCCAAGGAACGCTAGTTCTGAATCTATAATATCAGTTGTCCCTGTTGCATCATCATTAACTATAATATATGGCCTTGGGGTGCCAATATGGACATCCTCGCCATTTCTATGAGAGTCTAGGCTTGACGTATAATCATTAGTATTAGGATTCCAAGAGCTTATCCCTACCGAATTAATCTTCAAACTACCAGATACATATATCGGATATGCAGTTTCTCCATCCGCAACTATTTTGAGCCACGAAGTGTCGCTGGAATTAATGTATAGGACAGCATTCTCAGCCACTGTAATCCCTGCATTCAATACCCATCCCTTGTCAAAATTTGCATCTCTATGTAATACATCTGGATCTTTAAGTTGACTCTCAATCTGTGTTAAGTTAATATTCTTGCAATTAATTATTATCATTCTCTCTTCAGAATTGAATATCACGCATTTAGGAACAGGATCCGATGTTGATAAGTCAGTTGTTTCTGAAGATGAGGAGTTTGATAGTGAAGCTAGAACTGGTGTACTACATAAAGATAATGCAAAGACTGCCGCCAGTGCCGCAATAACCGGAGTCATTTTTGATTTCTCGGATACTAAGATATAACATTAATGCAATATATGTACTAATTACAAAGGGTTTTAATCTTTTTTATAGTAGAATACTTTTTTTAACATTATAAATAAAGAGTATCAGATGGAATCGATAAATAAATTGGATTTTGGATCTAGGATAGCCAGCATATTAATTTCTATAATAAATAAACGCCATAATCCTACTGCTCCGACACTTAACCACCAGAGAAAGAAGGATTATGGTTCAGAGATTTCTGAATCTTCTATGTTTATGGTACACTCTCCTATATCGCCGCTGTCTCCGCCGTCGCCGCCACTATCTTTTCAAAGGTCGCAGGCCAGTCATCTGAATCAACTTTAGTATAAACTCCAGGACGGAGATCATAATCTATCAGTTTCATAATTTCTTGGTTTCATAAGTTGTGAGATGTTTTGCCAAGAATTCGGACAAAAGATGAGTATTTGAGATTTCTGAACTGCTCTTGAGTGTTCCCACTAGAATTACTACATTAAGCTTGGGCATCTATAGCCCCAATTAAGAAGTATCATAAATTAAAGATTGAATCTTCGAAAGCTACCGCTGATTACTATAACTTGTTCTGACTGACAATAGAGTGTACAAAATGCTTCCCTAGTGGGACCGTCAGCGATGTCAGTCAAGATTGTCAATTTAGTTGCCAAACCTATAGACCTATCTTCGAAATTTTTCGTGCAAAAAGAAAGTTTGGATTTATGGACTAAATATACCAGAAGCAGACAACGCTTCATTGACTTCATTCATTATCGCTTCTACCAACTGGTTTGTCGGGTCGGGATCTTGTTCTTCAGTGGTTATTGTTTCATCGTCTTGTTCAGTTGTTGTCTGCTCACTGTTAACGTCATTAGAATCGGTCGAGTCGGTAGTTTCTTCTGGGGCATTATCTGTCTTTTCGCTGGGTGTTATACCCTGTGGATTGTCATTGCCAGTGCCAATATCATGTGAGCTATCTGTGGCATCATCATTGCTACCAAATTTTTCTGGAGCTGGAGTAATCTGTGCAAAAACAGACTTCTGACCATCTGTAGTCACACTAACCATGATCGTGCATATTAGTAGAAGCCCGAATAATATTCCATATTTGATATATTGAGCGTGCATCATATTATTGTGTAAAGTATACTACGTTGGCAAATCTATATTTCAGTTGATTAGGTTTTATCTTATAATTATACTATAATTGATTTCACTTTTGTCTTTTGGATTAGTACGCTGATCTTCGATGATCATCTGTAGTTTGATGAGTTTATGCATGAACCTATGACTGGCCAGTTTGCGACATAATAGGTAAAGTACCCGAAGTAAAGGGAGAGTGTATTGCGGGATTTTGTTGGCCTATCGACAGTTATAGGCTGGTACTAACACGCTTCGTATTGATTTGTTCAATGATATATCTCTTAATGAATCAATTCGCTGCTGAATCTACTTAATCATTTACTGTATCAAATCTACGTATCTACTTTGAAATGAGAAAGAGTGAGCCAGAAATGTCTAGGATTCAGAAACTGATGAAGAAAAACATTAAAGTGGTCGCTATTCAAACAGCGATGCAGTTTGTTTATTCATTATGGCAGAGTTTGCTACAGGATTCTTCCTTAACGTTTAGGAGTCCAAATAATCTAACGGGTATAGTTCGTTTCTAGTTTGTATTTTTATAATTTGTGAGAAAAGGCGCTTCTTTTTCCAATCCTTAAGTATTGTAGCAACTATACTTTTGATCCCTTGCATACTTATAAAGTATACTTTGTATACCTTATCCCATGAATAAATCGGATGTGATGGAAATGGAAAAGGAGATCGGGAATCAGGTCCAGCTTTTCATCTGGAGAATCCCGAAGAAAAACCATGAAGCAATGGTGGAGCTTCAGAAGCAATTTAATGACCTTCTTATCAGGTATG
>JAATVS010000060.1 GCA_014523695.1 Nitrososphaerales archaeon TH5895 | reverse complement strand
TTTGATCTAATGCTTTTTGCTGGACTCCCAAGCCGATATTTGCCTTCGAACTACCCTTAGGGAATACCCATGCATAACCACCAGGAGCAATGTCTTGATCTAAATGGATTATGCAATATTCTGGGTCAAAATATGTTTTGTCATCGATGCCAACATCAAATGTACATATGTATCTGCCCGTTGCCTCTAAATCGTCTCTATCTATCTTTCTCTGAATGTAGGAATTTACCGCCAAGTTGGTTCTCAGGACAGAGGTCACTCCTGTACAATCGATAACCAATGAAGAGGTTTTCCTGAACGGGACTTTCTCTTTCAGGTCGTCGCCTTCAACTCCAATTACCTTATTCCCATCCGTAACAAGATTTCTTAGCACAATGTTACCTCTCAGATCAACTCCTCTTGATACGGCGTCACTGGCTTGCTTCTGCGGTAGCAACCTTCTGTTTAAAATATATCCCTCTCCATCAAAAGAAATTTTCGTTTGATGATCGGGAGAATAAGCCACAACCCCTCTTACCGGGTGCTCAATTTCAGGATACTGCCAACTGATATTAATATTCTTATTCATGTAGTCGACAGGCTTCTTACCGACTGCGTCACCACAAATCCAACCTGTCAGTGTTTTTCTACCCAAAGATTCTAAATCATTTCTGTCTACCACCAAGATTCTTAGCGTCTGTGTTGAGTAGTGGGCAGCCGAGCACGCAGCTATCATGCCAGACAACCCCCCACCAGCAACTATTATATCGTAGTCTCTATCAACGGCAGACATAGTCCTATAGGCGTCAATTGTTGCATCTGTATTTAAAGCTAAGTTGATTAAAGATTCCTACTTCTATCATTCCTACTTCTATCATTCCTACTTGACATTCCTACTTGACAGTTACCGATTTGGCGAGGTTTCGAGGATAATCTGGGTTAGCATCCTTCTCAAGTGCTAGGTAATATGCTATCATCTGAAACGGTATCACTTCCAAGAGAGGATAAAAAACTTCATCCATCTCGGGAATTGTTATAAATCGGTCATAGACATCACTTGGTGAATTTCCGATACCAATCAGCGACGCACCTCTTGCCTTTATTTCGTGAGCGTTGGCCTTAACATCATCAAATGTAGAATCATTTGGATTCAAAACCAGAATGCAGCTATTCCTATCGATGAGCGCAAGCGGTCCGTGTTTAAGCTCGCCAGCCGGAATTCCTTCCGCATGAACGTAGCTCAATTCCTTAATCTTCAGAGCTCCTTCAAGGGCTATTGGATAATGAATAGATCTCCCCAATACATAAATGTCTTTAACATCCTTAATTTCCTCAGCAATCTGCTCAATCAGTCTCTGCCTTTCGACTAATCCTTTCACTGCGCTTTGCAATTTATATTTCTGGTCCTCCAATCCGATGACTCCTCCAGACAAACTATCTACTATGGCATAAAGTATAGTCAATTGTGAAGTAAAACTCTTTGTTGCTGCTACTCCTATCTCTGGCCCACAGTTCATGTGAATAGATACATCACTCAAACGTGCCAAGGACGAAGTCGGGACATTCACTATAGAGATGATCTTTGAACCCGCTGTCTTCGCTTTCTTTACAACCTCCAGAACATCTGCCGTTTCTCCGCTCTGCGAAATGGCCACAATTACAGAGTCACGCTCAATATCGTTCACTATGTATTGGAATTCGCTTGACACAATGGCATCCGACTTTCTTCTTCCATACTTTGCAAGAAGATTTTTTGCCACTAATGCACAGTGATAGCTGGTCCCGCTTCCAGTAAAGTAGATAAACGGGGCCAATTTCAGCATCTCACTAACTTCCTCGATCTTGCTTTCTTGACCCCTTCCGGATTTAACAATGGTCTCTACCTGCTCATTAATCTCTTTGATGGTGAAATGAGCATAAGTTCCTTTGTCTATACCCCCAAACTCCCAAGCAACCTGCGTTACTGGTCTTACGACAGGCTCACCATCGAAAGTTATCATTTCCATTCCAGAGCCCTTTAGAATGACGATATCTCGATTATCTAGGAAAATAGCTCTGTCTGTGTAATTCAAAAATCCTACAACGTCGCTGCTAATGTAAAACCCATCCTTTGAAATTCCGACGATGAGTGGTTCGTCGAATCTAGCTCCAGCGATAGTTCCATCACTAAACGCAGCTATGAAGGAAAACGCGCCAGCTAATTTTTTAGAAGTATTCGAGATTGCTTCCCTAAGATCACCTGTCTCTGTATAATCATCTTCAAGCAGGTGAGCAATAACTTCACTATCAGTTTCACTCTTGAAAACATGACCTTTCCTCAAGAGCTGTGATTTTAGCTGAGAGTAGTTCTGAATAATTCCATTATGTACAACTGCGATCTCTCCGTTACAAGATGTATGGGGATGGGCATTTGCTTCAGTGACCCTTCCATGTGTTGCCCATCTTGTATGACCTATTCCAATTCTGCCTGGCAGTATTCTCAAGAGTAAAGTTGAATCCACCTCTTCAACCCTCCCTACCCCTTTCCTGACACTTACCTTGCCATCATTAATAGTTCCGATTCCTACACTGTCGTAGCCCCGATACTCCATTTTCTGTAAGCAGGTCACTAGAAGAGGAGCAGCGAGAGATTCACCTTTATACCCGATAATTGAACACACACGCATAGTTATTTTAATAACATAATTAAAAATAGCCAAATAGACGTAATGACCGTTATACTGACACATTTAGAGTAAAATCATCTTCATATAATAAGCCATGCACCTACACGCTCAGAGGGAGGCCCAAATTTTTCTTTGTACCTGTCATAATTTATATATAATCTTGGCCCACGTCAGTCGTTGGAAAAGACTTTACTTTACAGTGCAGGCGACAAGATGCTATCCAAGCCGATAACCGTTTATAAGGATGTCAGCTACATGAGCATCCTTTCGAATCCGGTTGCCTGGAAGATTATGCAATTGCTTTCATCCGAACCAAAATACACTGCCCAAGTGGCAAGGGAGCTCAGGATTTACGAGCAAAGTGCGTATTACTACATGCAAAGACTACTGCGTATCGGAGCAATTCAGCAATCTGGAACCAAAACAATCCGAGGAGGGACTGCTCGCCTTTTTAAAACGGTCAACCCTTCATACGGTTTAGAAATGGATTGGGGAGAGGCTCCATTTAGTATTCTAGCCAATAACAATCGTCAGGACTCCAGTAATATAGTCTTCTTTAAGGAATTCATAACAGATAATTTGTTCAATGGACTCATGGTTGTAGGCGCTCCTGATCCGCACGGTCCCTACAAATCGTCCGCAAGGGATGGGCATTATGCCATCCAGCTGGCATTTTCACTAGGGAACTTGTGCAATATCTCTGACGAATTGATTGTGACACTTGATTCTGACGCGAGGGCAGCACGTGCCATTAATGGTCGCAATATAGTGAGTATCGGGGGGCCAGGGACAAATATCGTTACGGCAGAATTCAACAAATACCTTCCAATCAGGTTCAATGAGTCAAACTTTTGGTCTGGCCTAATTGCAGAGACAGGAGAGCTATATAATATGGACAATCACGGGCTGATTGCAAAAATTCGAAATCCTTATGATGAAAAAAATACAGTAATCATAGTGGCTGGGGTAAGGTCTATCGGTACCAAATCTGCAGTCTTGGGACTTACGAATTTTGCAAGCCAAATATTAAGAAATTATTCTGACGGACATGAGTGGGCAATTGTCGTGCAAGGTTTTGATATGAACGCTGATGGGAAAATCGATCACGTTGACATAATCAAAGAGATTTCCAAATAATTTGGTGCAGTATTGCCTGGACTTGATTCTTATTTCTACACATTTGGAGCTGATGCTGATGGTTTTGAGAGTTCCAAATGCACAAGGAGCATATTTTCTTCCTCTTTCCTGACTATATGCCCGGGCAAGTTGACAAACCTATCTCCTATTGATACATGTCCATGAACGACTATCTGCCTCGCTGTATATGGTGATTTAGTATCTATCTTTCTCATGATCATAGTCTGAAGTCTCCTTTCCAATAAATGCTCAATTTTTAGGTTCAAAATATCATCTAATGAGGCTGTTTCATCCGTCAGACCAAGCCTACTAAGGTATTTGAGAAGCTTAATCTCCTGTTGATGTCTATCTTCAGCTGGTAACGCGAGTAGAGCCCTCGCTTGATTTCTAAACCCAGCTACTTCGGTCTGAGCTCTCCATAATTCACGCTTATTTCGGAGTCCATAAGATCCAATGACATACAGCTCTGCGCTCAGCTGATCGGATGTCCAAATTCTTCGGGGCCTGTTAAAACTCTTCCTTGATTTTCGAGGATCTCCCATTACTCAACTATCCCCTCATATTTTGTCATTTCGAAGCGGAGGCAGGAGCTACCCTACCCCTCTTCTCGACGCCGACATCGCCTCCTCTTCTTCCTGTTGTTCTCGTGTGTTGCCCCCTTACTCTCAACCCAAACATGTGTCTATAGCCACGCCAGCTCATGACGGTTTTCTCCCTATTTATGTCATTAGTGATAGCAAATTCTAGATCAGATGTTATAAGATGAGTATCAGAACCAGTATCCATATCTGCCCTTCGATTTAGATACCACGAAGGCATTTTAATTTTTGATGGATTTTTCACCGCGTCCCCAATCTCTTGTATTTCACTATCGGTAAGATAACCTACTCTTATCGACGGACTAATGTTAAGCGATTGTAATAATACTTGAGAGTAGTTATATCCCAATCCTCTAATACTACTAAGTGCAACAATTGATTTTTTGCTGCCATCAATGTCCTTTCCCGCAATTCTAAGTATATATTTATATTCGCTACTTGACACGCACTCAATCCGTATTCGTTCCTAAATAAAAACCATGCTAAGATTTTGTGAAACCACATGAAGATAACTTCCCTTCGTTTAACATCAATCGGGTGCTCCAAGAAGATTCAGAATATCAGGGATCTAGGATGTTATACACCTGAGCTCGGACTAGGGGTGTCCTTACATCGAATTCTGGCAAATTTAATTATCCTTCACAATAATGAGTCCTTTTTGATATTTGATTTGCTTTAAAAGGCCTAATTGTTTGGGGTTTCCGTCGCACTTATATCCTGTATCAGAACCTTATTCTTTTCCCATTTACGTAAATAGGATGTCAAGGCGAAATATTAACTCTGCAAGGCTTACTAGAGTTTCTTGCAATCTTTTATTGACTCGAGGTCGCCCTCGAAACCCGACGACCTTCAAAGTTGCGGTAGGTCTGCTAATAGTTAGGTGGCTCAGGGTCATCAGCCAATAATTTACGTTTCACAACACAGTACATCGTTCGTTTTTGGCCGTGAACTAGAAATAGGCCACGGTCCGTACAACTCAGATACGATTCTTTATTGACATTGGTCACAAATTAGGTACGTAGAACCACTTACAAGATCAATTTTATTCTCATTCTTCCTTCTGCGTCTCTTATATACAACCCAATTGTATCTGATTTCGCAGATCGAATTGGACCCCCACGAGAAAACAAGAAAACTTGTCCATCGTTCATACACTTCAGAGCCTAAATACAATGAGATCATGTCTGGATTACCCGATAACTTTAAGCAGTTAACTAAGTTGCAAGATCTGTTAGAAATCAATTACAAATATGTTTCTGTTCAAGACCAAATAAGGCGAAATCTTGTTGCAAGATTAAGGAGTGGCACTACACCTTTTCCAGGGATAATTGGTTACGAATTAGACGTTCTCCCGGCATTGATTCGTGGTATATTAGCTGGACACGACATCCTGCTCATTGGGGAGATTGGCCAGGCTAAGACCCGAATCGCAGAAAGTGTTGCAAAACACCTACTTTCTCCTATCCCAGTTGTTGAAGGCTCGCTAATGCACGATATTCCAACAAGTATCGCAGAAGAGAGTCTTGCAGCAATGCTATCCGATGAAGAGATCCAAAGAACGAGTCCTGATTTCACTTTCTCAACTGAATGTGAGAATTCAATAAGAAATAACAAGTTAGATACGCGCATAAAATGGGTGGAGGGATTTGATCGCTATCGATATTTTCTAGCCACTCCTGATGTATCTGTTAAAGATTTAGTTGGTCAAATAGATGCAATGAAGATCGCGAAGAAAGGCATTGAAATTTACGACATCGAATCCTATACCCCAGGTTATCTACTTCAAGCAAACCACGGAATGTTGTGTATAGATGAACTACCAGTACTCGATCCCAGAAAACAGGTAGCGTTACTTAGCGTACTGCAGGAAGGAAAATTCACTACAGGATCGTACCCGATTACGTTTAGACCTGACGTTAGCATTTTTGCAACAGCTAACCCGACTGATTATACCCATTCTGGTAGAATTATTGAACCTCTTTCCGATCGTCTAAGAAGCCATATTAAAACACACTATCCGGTTAGGTTGGAAGATGAGATCATGATTATATCACAGGAGACAAGGGGATTAAATTCATTACAGGCTTTTGTACCAGTTTTTATTCTCAGAACTGTAGCTTCAATAGTGCAACTGGCGA
>JAATVS010000401.1 GCA_014523695.1 Nitrososphaerales archaeon TH5895 | reverse complement strand
TTTCTGCTGTACATTTAAAAATGGTTAGTATTTAACGCTCTCTAGGGGCTATCGTCTAGCTTGGTCTAGGATACCATCTTGGAATCAAGGTATAGGCCTGGGGCGCTGGCGGTCGTGGGTTCGAATCCCACTGGCCCCATACCAAACTTGTCGCTTTATTAGGACCCATCGCTTTATATATCGTGTGGACACTGATTCAAATGTAATCGCGATAAGCGAGGACAGCGCAGCTATGAGTCCATATTCCATGTTTAAATACTCTATTAGATCTGAAATTACTCGAAAATATTACGAGAGAAGATTAAGAAGATTCCTTGATTTTATTCAATTTGAGCCTGAGGTAGCGGACATAGAAAGGCGATTTAATGATTTTGCCGAACATGGTAAACAGAACACAAATTGGACGCTAAACCATTTCCTAAGGTTTCTTCAATATCAAAAGGAAAGAGTGGAAAAAGGCGAGATAGCGGCCAGTACTTTGCGTAATTTTGTTAAATCTTTAAAGGCCTTCTGTGATAGTGCCGACCTGAATATTCCTTGGAAGAAGGTAACTAAGGGCTTGCCAAGGGCCAGACAATCATCAAACGATCGGGCCCCCACCCTTGAAGAAATTCGCAAGATTATTGACTATCCAGATAGACGAATAAAGCCCATTATTTACACCAATGCTTCTTCCGGCATTCGCCTTGGCGCATGGGATTACTTAAAGTGGAAAAATGTTAAGCCAATAACTGATAATGAGGGGAAGGTCATTGCCGCTAAATTAGATGTCTATAGTGGTGATGTTGAGGAATACTATACTTTCATAACTCCTGAGGCCTATACAGCGCTAAGAGAATGGATGGATTTCAGAGCCTCTTACGGCGAGAGGACAACCGGAGATTCTTGGCTTATGCGTGACTTGTGGCAGACTACAAACATGAACTATGGTGCAAGATGGGGATTAGCTACTTTTCCAAAGAAGCTAAAAAGTAGCGGCATCAAGAGACTACTTGAAAGAGCAGTGTGGGAACAAGGAATCCGTAAGCCGTTGATTGAGGGAGCAAACAGACATGAATGGAAAATAGCGCACGGTTATCGCAAATTCTATAAATCTAGAGCGGAGCAAATTATGAAGCCTATTAATGTAGAAATAACTATGGGTCACGACATTGGAATTTCGTCTTCTTATTACAAACCAACAGAACGTGAAGTCTTGGATGATTACATTAAGGCTATTCCCTTGTTGACTATTAATGGTAACAGCTCCGTCCTACAAAAGCAGGTAGAGGAATTAACTGAAAAAACTAATAGCAATGATTATCTTTTAAAAGCTAAATTGCAGGAAAAAGATGACGTATTAGTCACTCTTTCGGATCAAGTTATGAAACTTATGGCAGAGGTGGAACAATTAAAGAATCAAAGCCGATCATGAAAATGAGGTACTTCGTATCTTAGCAAGTACCCCGCATTTATTAATGAAGTCTAATTTTGTTTTTTCTAATAGACCCCAGAATTTTTCAACTCGCCACAAGACCCGGAAATCGTCAGACGCCCATCGTGACACTCATTATTAGACTAAAAATGAAAGACGACGCCATAGGATAATTATCAGACCAACCTATAGCTCTGACCGTATGATTACAAGAGGTTGAAAAAATGCGGGGGTATTGACATGACATACCACGTGCAAAACCTCGATTAGGATTAAAGATCACATTAAACTTTGCCAAAATTTCCATTGCAATCTTGTCCGGTGATTTATTTTCAGTATTTATTGTTATCTCTGATAGGATGTCGTCCAGTTTTATCAGTTCTACATCTGTTAAAACATGTTTCCTTACTAGCATACAAGATAACTGACAGAACCTTGTACTCCTCGAAATTCCGTTATCCACCTTAAAGGATCGGTTGTGTGAGAATTACCATAGAACATCATACCGATGACGTTCTCAAATATCAAACAATTTCTGAGATTCTTTTCGAACTTGTCTAAGTCTAGTTGCATGATTTTTCTTTTCCTAATTTTTGTACGATAGCATTACAAACACTAGTTTTGCCTGAACCAGCAGGCCCTCTCAAAATTATCAGTGATTTCAAGTATCGACAACAAAATCAAAGGTCCTTCGGGGGATTTCGTCTATCGTAGTTTGATCTACGTAATGAGCTAGCATTTTAGTCCACCCTCGTGTTCTGTCAAAATCGTTTAACACGTTTCTTCTGGCGTCTGGTGTATCAATTACCCCTAGCAACGATCTATCCACTTTATCGTATAGAATCTGTTGAGCTAGATCGGTTAAATACAATCGATAATCTTCAGCTTCAATTTTTTTCCCTTCAGGCATAATATCTTGTATATCATACCCGGATCGTTTTCCCATTATCAGAATGGAAGATAATAATCTGTGAAATATGAATCCAGAAATATACATTTCTGGATTATTACGTCTCACACCCAGCAAATCTTTTATGTCGTTTTCGAATAACATTCGAAGCTCTGAATGTTCCGCAATGACTTCAAAAAAATAAGTTAAATCAGCCATTGCTGGAAAAATGATCTGATCCAGAATTCTCGTTTTCAGTGTCCTTAGACTTCTATCATTGGCATTGATTTCAGGTGAGAACTCTTCTCCAGCCGCATCGAGTACATCCATTTGGCTCATCAGTTGTAACCTCTTCTTCATATATTCTCTCAACTTAAGGTTCGGTCTGAAACATTTTTGGCCCTCTCCATCTGTTATGTGCTTGGACACGTAGCATACTTGTAATAAGTTACATTTATCATTTATGTCTATAATGAACGAATATAAGAAAATAACGCATACATTTTTGAGCGGTCGCTTATCTACAACGCTGATTATACCAATTGATATCGCGCGTAAATATGGAATAGATAAGCCTGCAAATGTGGTAGTAGAAGAGAGAGACGAAGGTATTATGATACGAAAGCTACAGATTTAGGAAGAAGAATATATGATCGAAATAAGACATTTTCATGTTGGACGGGACCTTACTCGTCCCTCCAACCATAGTGATGCAGCGGTCATTTTAGGATCTAGTTTCCACAACGACCATGTATGGATCCGCATATCTTAGCTCTAAGAATTCCGTTACTGCTAGTGCGACAAATAGCATTGAGAAAATTTCCAGAGCAATCTCGATTGATATTATTCTTGAGGTTTTCAATGCAATGATAAACCTAAAGTATATCCTGTCAAGAGAACAGATTAAGGTCCTATCCAAGGAAGAGACCACAGAGTTCTATAATGCTTGGGCAAATTATTGGCGGTATGACATAGGCATCAACGTCATACCTGCAGTATGGCATATCGTCGACAAGGAAAAGAAGTTTATTCCAATCATTCCATGGAAGGAATACCAAGATAAACCCGTTCCTGAAATGATGCATCAAGAATGGATAAATAACGGGTCGTTTGTTACAGGAATTGCAGGTATATTTGGGCCTGTATGGCATAGGCCAGACAAGAAGTGTTATTACTTTGGTCAAGTAGATGCCGACAATGCCTTAGCGATCAAAGAAATCGTTGCATGGAAAGGTGATGAAGACATAACAGCTTTTGCAAAGAGAACGGTCGTTGAACTGCACGCGGACAACCTAGAAAATAGCATGCATGTCGGACTGTATTCAAAGACACCATTAAAGAATAAAGACCCTGACGTACCAAAGAATGACAAAGATAGACCCTCCTTCGAGGTTCATTGTATTGGCAGAATGGGAATAATGTCAGCTTCAAAGCACCGGAAAGGATACCCAATGATGCTTCTGAACCCAGGCGCTACCACCGAACCAATGACCCTAGAGGATGACGATTTGGAACAGTGTCTAAACAGTATCTGTATCAAATACGGTCTCAGACCATACCTTACTGCAAACAGTAACGGACACAATCAAAGTAAAGGCAGCAGCAATAACAACAACAAGGCCTATGCTGACCACGAAAACGGTATCCCACTAGCCGAAGAAATATCTCAAATGATTGGGAGAGGGCCGAACCACTATGATGAAAAGGCTGAGATCCGAAATGGTACGCGACATAATACCATGCTCAAGATAGCAGACTCGATGCTTTTTAGATATTCGGAGGAGACCGACCTACGGTTGTTAAAGGATTGGTTTATTCTCATAAATGAACATTGTTGCACACCTGATCCATTACCTCTAGCAGAGCGAGATCAGATCTGGGATGATGCAGTTGAGTATGTTTCCAGAAAGAAGGCCGAAGAGAGCAACAAGATACTTTCAGTGTCAGAAGCCATACGCGAGAGAGCAGGCTCTAATAAGATCGTTCGCGGTACCATAGTCAGTGTATCAACCCCCTTTAAGGTAATCACTAAACTGACTCTTCGATGTTCGAACTGTAACACACTCACTGAATGCAGACTAACTGGTCCTATAGTCTATCCACATTTGCAGATAAAGAAAATTAAAAAATGCTTCAACTGTGAAGAAAAAGAACTGGAAACAACAGATGAACTTACAGAAATGGACGACGCCAAAATAATAGCCCTACAGAATACGGATCTGACTAGTAATCTTGACGAAACACTTGAAATAATGCTGTTTGGAGATAACACTAAATATACTAAAGCAGGCGAGATTGTTACTATCAATGGAACTCTATATCATGGTATTTCAAATATGGGGATTCCCAGCAATGCCAGGAAAACAGTAACGTTAATGAGGGCTAAGTTTGTGACGTATGAAGATAGACGCTCCTTCGAAATAACAGATAGAGACATTGAATCATTCCACAAATTTACCAATATTGATAATGGAAAAAATCTGATACAGAGACTGGTGTCAATGACTGCTCCAAATGTTATCGGCTGGGAAGAGGTAAAGCTAGGTGGACTGCGGTCCATTGTTGGAGGAGTAGACCATAAGCGCAGGGGTAGAATCGGCAGCTTGTTGGTTGGGGACAAAGGATTAGCCAAGTCTCTTCTCATAAGAGAGTTCGTAAAGATTTCCCCCAATAGCAGATTTATCACTGCTAGCAGTGCTAGTTCAAAGAGTGCTCTTGGTATTGTGGATGTGGTTAACGAAACGAAGACCCTTGTTTATGGGCCTATTCCATTGTCTAGCGGGGCATTGGTAGGAATCGATGAACTTCAGAGTTGGACATTCGAAGAACAAAGTGTTCTCTTGGGCGTCATGGAAGAGGGTATTTTCTTCCTGCTCAAGTACGGAAAGAATACCCCAATAGAAGCCCTGACTACCATTCTGGCTACCGCGAATCCTCAAGACATTATTTATGGCAAAGGTCGTACTACGATAGCACGGAATGAAATCACTCTGCTGCCACCACTATACGATAGGTTTGATCAGGTATACGTCATGCTGGATAATAGAGACATTACTGAAAAACGACGCTATGCCGACAAGCGGATACAGTTCACGGAAGAGCGAAGACCGCATAACTACAACTTTATCACCAAATACCTTCTATTCGCAAAGAGGATAGAACCTGTTTTAACTCCAGAAGCGAAAGCGACGCTTAAGGAGTTCTGGGTCACTCTGAGCGATTCCAATCTAGTGGGCAATCGTAGTTTGGATTCAATCTTTAGAATAGCTCAAGCAATGGCAAAGCTACAGCTAAAGACTGTTATCGATATGGAAGTCGCAAAGCAGACCATGGAATCTATAAGGTTAATGGAAGAAAAGCATGGTGAATACGTGAAGATTCTAGACGACCCTAGAGAAGTTGCTATGAATGCAGCCGAGGAGATAGTTGAAAATACACAATGCGCCATACCATTTGATGCTGTAATAGAACAAGTACGTAAAGAAAATGACCACGTAAATTCCTGGCTTCTCGGCGGAGCGAGCCATCGTCTAAGCGCCAACAGCAACAGGCGATATCGTGAGCTTCGTGCCCGATTTATCCAGCGCATCAACAGACCTGAGAGCAAGATTCTTGTGATGACTATGACACCATTGGTTGTCACTTGGCAATCGGCTAAAGCTCCTAACCCACCGAACACAACAATCCCAACGACTAGTACAAGTGACATAAATGACATAAGTGACATAAAAAATGATTCCACGCAAGTAAACGGTACTGATTTTTCTGATAAGAAAAATGAAAAGATGTCACAATTGTCACATATGTCACTATCAAATGATGATAAGCCCACCTACGATTATTTAGAACCAGTTGATGCCTATCGTTGTAACTGGTGCAGGTGTATTTACTTAGCTGAAACCAAGGATACCAGCGCTTCACACCCGTGTAATTTCAGAGGGAGATTAGACTAGGAGAAAAAATCTAAAATGGTTACAGTTACAGTTCAAGGAGTAGTCGAACCTTTCTGTTGTTGGCTAAGACCTTCGCCTCATGAATTAGACATAAACCTACATTGCACATATAACAAGATACTTGAAGCAATAAAGCTACGGGAATGGTTCCCTCCTAACTGTCATTACTGTAGGTATAGACCCAAACATGTTGATGACTATGAGAGACACGTGGTGAATGAACATCCTAGAAAGATGGCCTATCCTGGTTCAACGCCTGGGAATGTGGCTAGGGCTCTGTATATTGTAGAATCGATTGAAGAAGAACTTAAGCTTAGGAAAAGACGGCGATTACACCATTGTAAGAGAAGGGACAACTGAATATTGAAGAATTTGCAAGACGAAGAGCATATGAGGGTTGGAATAGTCAAAGCAAAAGATAGGACAATGCCAATATCTAGTATCACTTAACAGAGGTAACTGGTGTCTCTGAGAACCTGGGGTTTATGCTATGCATATTACCTTGGTAGGAGTCGATTTAGATTCGGATAAAGAATCGATACTTTCATCTGAAGTATAAGTCGTGCTCATTTTGATAACAGTCTGATGCAGAAATTTACAAAAAATAACATGTAATATCACACGATACCACATAGTAGCAAAAGCTAAATCCTTCAATATACAAATGATATATGAACAATGGATAGAAAGGAAAAAGATGCTCTTATTCTAGCATTAGCTGAAAAAGGGAAAACCTACAGAGAGATTACAAAAGAAGCGGGGGTATCTCCAAATAGGATCAAGGCTGTTTTGAATAAAGCAGGATTAGACCAGAATACTTCGATATCGTCTAGAGCCTTCGACCTTTACTCTCAAGATAAGACCCCATTAGAGGTAGCTATTGTATTAGGACTCAAAGCTGAAGAAGTACTACGTTACCATCAAGAATATTATATGCTTCTTGGATGCTACGAATTCACTAAGATTTATCCCCATATCAAGGATAGTCCTTGGCCATACGTTAATCTTGTCAAGCTAGCTCAGAATTCTGGAATAAGTGATGGTGGAGTTATCGAGCTTCTTGAGATCGCTAAGGGACATCTTCCCAGCGTTAGATTAGAATATGATCGACTCAAAGCTGATTTAAATTTATTAGAAGATGAAAAATGCAATTCAGCTAAGGACTACGATCGATTATGCAACGAGATTTCAGGAATGAAGACAACAGTGGATCAGCTTCAAATAACCATAAGAGAATCAAATGATGAAAAAGCTAAGCTAGAAATGCAGAAGATAAGACTTCAGAATTTTGTGAAGGACTTTCAAAATAGCAACATAGATTATAACAAAGTCAAACAAGCAATTGAAGGAGAGGTTGAAAATGTTCTAGCAGATCGTAGGCGATTACTGAGAGCGGCTATTCAATCCGTTATCGAATTGTTGCGATTAGACCCGCAGAAATTTCATACTTTCTATTACAACCAGTCTATAATTCAACCAGAAAATAATGAAGAACCAATATTAGTCGAAGCTGAAAGGCTTTATGAAAAGATGCTTGAAAACTTTACAAATAAAGTAGTCAAGAGTCTCAGTGATAATATATCATACCAGTCTGAATTTGCACGAAAGCAATCATCAGAACAGAAAGCTGATGATTTGCGAACATCCTCAACTTATTTCTGTACCAAAGAAGAATCTACCTTGTATAATCCCGAAGACAATGAGATAAAAAGAAATTCGTACAAGGAACCTCCCAACATATCGGCTAATATTGAAATGATTCCATATCCATATAGGGAACAAGCATGGCATC
>JAATVS010000400.1 GCA_014523695.1 Nitrososphaerales archaeon TH5895 | reverse complement strand
TGACAAAGGGCATCAATTTCTGAATCAAAATAGGAATGTGAAAGATGTGGATTAAATAAGTCAAATCGGCTGCATATCTGTCATGACTACTTATTCTCTCGACTATGCACACTAATGTAAATTATGTTGTCAAGATTTATTAAAAAGACAAGCGCAGTTATATCAAGGGCTATAGGTGATACCACAATAATACAGCGTAGAGTGTTTCTTAATTTTCCATAATAGACTATAGCAACAACAAATTTAGGAATTCGTTGTACTATGCAATGATTTAGTACAATCGATAAGATTGTATTGTCATTGTCATCCTTGTGTCCGTGGTTTTTCTAACCTTATCCGGTGTTCGGGGGTGTGTATTAAGAGTATCCTTACTTAAGTGAAAGAGCACCTGTTCATCATCTTGCGTCCAAGAAAGTATCACGAAGTTATTAATTTACCTGAAGAAGCAGATGTCAAAACAGCTAAATCAGTATTTAATAATGGAATACTTGAAATAACATTTAACAAGAAGGCTCAGTCAGAGCCTAAGGGAAGGGAATAAAGATAGAATAACACAAAGTATCTTTAGTTTAGATTTCAATATTTCTATGTTATGGGGGTTATTCGAAGTCAATAATAAAGTAAACCTACGATCATATGCAATTTTATATGATAGCCATAAATAATGCGAATTATACTTACTACTCGGTGTTAAGTTCAAGAGCGAGAAGGAAAAAGATACTCGAAGGTCTAAATGATATAGTCGGTTCAAACCTCAGAAGGGATAATGTTAGCATGTTAGACAAGTTATCGGAGATTTTCCATAGAGAGGTGGAATTGTCTAAGGAATGTGCTTGTCATAACGATCCCACCGGAGCAGAAGTTCACAAACTAATGGCGGAATGTTTGCATGACATGTCATCAACGTTTGAAGCAATAAGGGAATAAGCTATTGCTGAAATCATGTTGATTAGTGACTTCATTACACCTTCTTCTAGATTTACTTATTTTTGTCGTAAAAACTGGTCATTGTTAGGACACTAGGTGCAAGTATTTCAATTTTAATGACAATTTATGATAACATCTTTTTTATGGGAACACCTCATTTAATATCTGTTCTAATTCAGAATATCTGCGTAATAATTGGATCAGGTCGTTAGAAGGGATCTAATCCTTCAACTCATAGAGCTTCAAGATATTCTTGACCTAGGGCGAAGTGGGAATCAGCATCTTTTTGTAATCTGTGCTTTCTGGACTTTGTACTTTCAAAGCTCGCTTGGAACAATGAAACCTTCGCTCTCATGAATGCCTTATAACTAATAAGGAAGTTAAGAATCCTTTCTAAAGCGTGATCCTGACTTCTTGACATATAAGTGCGTACAAAGTATAACTGGAGGTCTTTGTGCTTATGGTGCTCTAAATCCATGGAAAGATGAGCTACATCCTCCGCAACATCAGCGTACCTAAGAGAATCGTTAAACTCGACTCTGTCATATAGGTAATATATTCTATTTTTAATAATGAAAATATTCTTTAAATATAGATCTCCGTGGATATCTCGGATTTTCTTGTCTCTAATTCTGGTGAGAAAAAAATTTTCATTATTGTCTATAAATTTAATTAGCGTGTCTCTAGCCCGTGGTATTGGATGCTTAAGTCTAGCTAATGTTTGAAAATTGTCATTAATTTTATATTTCAGGTATTTTGGTTTACCATACCTTTGGATCTCCTTACTAGTTGAGGTTCTTGAATGGAAATTATTCAGGATGGAAGCGATCTTGGCAATATTTTCTAATTTAATCCTATTTGCAGTTAAGAGTTTGTCCATTCTGTACTCCGAGGCAATGTGTTTCATTTTAACTGCATATTCTATCACTTGTCCTGACCGTGTATGTGAATCTGCAATCACAACTCTATTATCATTCTTATCAGGAACTGTTACAATCCTTACTACCCCATAGTACATATCCTTACACAATTTTCTGTTAAGCTCAACTTCTTTGTAACAATACTTTCTTCTTAAGCTCAATGTTGAAAAATCAAGGACGCTGCCGAACTTGACCTGTTTTTTG
>JAATVS010000399.1 GCA_014523695.1 Nitrososphaerales archaeon TH5895 | reverse complement strand
GACTTCTGCCATATTACAGTTATACTTCGATGCAACGAATTGCAAGATATCGTTGACGATCTCGTAATTACCTCTATGCTGTTCTCTATGACGTTTCCTCTTCTCCTGCTTCTCAACGACTTCCACTTTACTTCACAGCAGTGTGTTTTTCGAGATCTTACTTGAATTTAACTTACTTTTTTCACTACAGAAAGCTGAGTCACTAGTGATTTGGATGAACTCGTAAAAACAGCTAGTAGCCATGAGGAAGCCTATGATCGGCAAAGTGTGAGTAAATCAGTAGTACAAGTATGACTAATCAACAGTAAGACTTATTCACTCACACATCTCATGCTACGGAGAAGGCGCGTTACACATTTCATTACTCATTCCTTTATCATTTCGAACGTTGATAGCGTTCCGTGTATAGACTCCGCTATCAGCCTATGCGCTTCCGCTCCGCCCAAATCATTATCCTTGGTAAACTTCTCTGCTGTCTGCATATGCCTATCGAACTCTTGTGATAACTGACTCATCATATTAGCCTTCTCTCGTCTGTTGTTGTTTTCATCGAGGGTTTGACCGAGACTCTCGAGCCTATCAATTCTATCATCCGATGATCTTGCCATAAACGTACCAAGTTATGCTTCAATGTATTTAGCAGTTGATAGAGCACTTTTTAGGACTTTCAGTGATCTTGAACGGCGAATAGAAGATAGGCCCTGAAATTTAGAATAACACGATTAACATTACTTGGCCGCGGTCTGCAAATTATGGCATTCTGCAGGCAGCGATACTGTTATCTACTGTTTCTTCTATTGGTACTAGCATGGTCTCTCTACAACGAGAACAAGCGTATAAGAAAAAAGAAGCAATTGTAATTGCTATTGCAGTCATAGTCGTCTTTGCATCGGCAGAAGTAGGTTTAGGACTATATTATTCTACTTCAACAGCGACAGCAACAAATGTAGCATATGCACAGTCAACCTCGGTAAACTCACCGCCAACAACCACTAATTATAGTGCAGATGACCGATTTACAGCACAGAAAACTGCCGTATCAAACGCTGGCACACTGCCGATACATGAAACACATCAAATAGTGAAAGTACTTCCAGCAAGAGATGACAACAAAGTTTGGGTAGGCACTATTTCTTGGGCTTCAAGTAAACCTGTTGAACTTGAGTTATGGCATAGTTACAATTCAAGCATCGCAGTGGATGCTGAACACGGTCAGCCGGTAACTGCACCCGTTGGTAATGGAACAATTGCATTCACTCTCCTCAAAACAGATAGTGGAACATCGCTACCATCCGGCTCTACAGAATTTGCAGGTGATGCTTTATCATTTCATACGTTGGATGGCTCAAAGTTTACAGTAGCATACACAGTAGATGCATTAGCAAAGTCATTAAATAAATAGACATTTTTTCTCATTTCTTTACTTTTTATTTATTTCCGATACAATCTCCGTATACAATTACAACTATTCGCTTGCTACTAAGTATGTCACGACATAGTTCCTTTTTTGTAACATGATGATGTATCGAGGAAATATTTGCAAGAGGTGGCAGTTGCTCTTCCTGCTATACATGTATGCTGCTCCTCTTTCCTTCGCGGTGTATCTGCGTCACGTTAGTAGCCTTGCAAGTGCTTGTAATGATTGTTTCTTCAGAATCCCCGCTTCGTGTTGTCAATATCCCACATCAAGAAACGTTTGTTTGATACTCTATTTGAAAATTGGTTGTCTGTGTTTGTTGTTGTTGCTTCTGATTATTGCTTATGGATACGTTTTTCTTCAGATCCTTGAACATCATCGTCTTCTTCAAATCCTATAATCATATCATTTGAATTACCTTTTTCTGTTGTTGCCTGATTGATATCGGAAACAAATGCAGGCTTGGGAGCCGAATCGATTCACGTCTATCGTTCAATAACACTCATATTTCACCACGACCTTGACGGATTAGACTATGATTACCCTGCTGGAGAAGACCAGTTGCTTGCCCGAATTGCCGGTCGAGCCGCTCGCAGTCTCCGGAAAGTTAGGTTATTCGGATAAAGCGCCTGTCGGGTCTCACAAGTTTCAGGCACTGAGAAGCCGCGTAATCCCACACCATTGGTCACGAAGAGCGAGTTCTCCCTGTGGAAGTATTTCGCGCAGGTCACATGCCCCAAAGTTATCTGTCAGCCTCCAGCGGACGAGGTATTTGATGTCACGACGCTCTTCAATAAGGAAGATAAAAGTGGATCGCGCTTACCTGAATCGGATATCATCTTATGGGAAAAATATCCGGCGGAACGAAGAAGATTACTAGACATTATATCTGCTCATGACATCTGACCCACTAGAACGTTCAGTAATATCCTACATACATGGACAATTCGTCATGATGGATGAAAATTCAAATGTGGCAGATGCAGTAAAGAGAATGAATAAAAAGAATGCTGAGACAATCCTTGTTACTAACAAAGAGGGAAAACTCAGTGGAATTATAACAGACAGCGATATCTTGGATAAGGTTGTAATGACAGGGGAAGATTCGGATCAGATTTTCGTTAAGAATATAATGTCATATCCTGTTATAACTATCTCAGCTAAAGCGACTGTAAAGGATGCACTGGAGCTGATGAAGATTAATGCGATTAAACGAATCCCAGTGATTGACAATATAAGGATTCTTGGCATAATAACACAGGAATCATTGGCTAACGTTATAAGGACGTCTGTTCTTGAAAAGACATTTCGTCCTTACAGAGCGCTGGTAAGAGAGCATTCAAAACCTATTATCGGAAATCTTGGATTCGTATTACAATTTGCCGGAATACTCATTATAGTTCCAGCCTTTATAAGCACGTTTATGGGAGAGGTAACATCAGCTACTGGAATATTCTTCTGCTGTACTTGTTTACTAGCAACAGGATTTGGACTTAATGCCTATGGAGAAAGAACGCCTCTAAATCTGAGACAGGCGTCAATTCTTGTAATCATAAGTTTCTTAATTTTGAGTCTTTTTGGTAGTATTCCATATATCTACCTGAATCCTTTTTGGAATGGAATCGATCCTTTGTTATTATTTGTAAATAGTTTCTTTGAAAGTGTTTCTGGCTTTACTACTACAGGATTGTCTACTCTATCTGATCCTGAAGAGTTGCCACCCAGTTTTGTATTTTACCGAGCCTATACTCTATGGGTGGGTGGTTTAAGCTTTGTTTATCTGTTCATGGCATTGTTCTATCCTGATAAAAAGTTAGCTTCTATGAAAAATATTCTTGGTGGGGGCGGTATACTTAGATTCAAGCAATTGCTTAAGACGATAACGGTAATTTTCACAGTATACACAATTGCTCTGGTCTTGGCTATTTACTATTTTGATGTTGGGGAACTGGATATAATCGATTCCATCTCACTTGTCTTTGCTACCATCACAGGTGGAGGATTTGTACCTGTTTCCACGTTTATTATAGTCGATAATGTTGAACAGTTAGTAATTTTGATGATTGGAATGATCCTCTCTGCTCTTCCTTTCGCATTTCATTATGGTATATTCAGTAGAGAGATCAAGGCACGACAACTTACATCGCCAATATTAGCATATTTTGCTTTCATGACTATGTCTATTGTATTATTTGCGATCTTAGCTGAGCCACCTCCAGCAACAAATCAGCAACAGTGGTGGATAACTTCTGTTTTCCATGTAATCAGCGCATCCACAACCACTGGTTTCCAATTAGTAAACCTTGAATCAATCTCTGTTGAGGCAAAGATTATCTTAGTTATTGTTATGATGATAGGAGGTATGGCATATTCGACTGCAGGCGGAATTAAATTCGATAGGTTAATACTAGTATTAAGAACTCTTTTGAAAGGGAATATGTTCTTCCATATCAGAAAGAGGAAGAGATCTTTACCTCAGCCTATATCATCGACATCACCACCACGTAAACCTGCAACTTTATCGGGAGCAAACAATAACCTGATAAATAAGATACCTGATTCAAAAGGATCTCATATTTCAAATGATAAGATCGACAGGAATGATATAAAAAGAAACACAGTGTCAACAACAAAGACATCGATACTAACAGCAACACCCAATAACAAAACCATGAGAGATACAATATTTGTTATTATCTTGTTTCCAGCAGTTTCTTTAGGAACTGCTGTTGCAATAAGTTACCTTGATGGAAGCAATTTCTTTGATACTTTCTTTGAATCAGTTTCTGCAGTGACGAATACTGGCCTAACATCTGGAATTACCAGCCAAGATTTGGGTGTATCCTCTAAGATTATACTATCGGTAAATATGATTATTGGTAGGTTCGAAATAATTGCTATTCTCTATATCTTCCTCAACCGATTCAGAAGTAGGACAAGTTGAAATATTGATGACAAAACAAGCTATAATATGCGAGATCACAAGATCATCTAATATAACAAAAGGAAACAGTCCGAAGGACAGAAACTTGCCAACGCTCTTTATTTGTGCCAAAGTTCTTTGAACACACTAGAAAATAGTGTTGTTGGTTGTTGCCGTTGACTGCTGCTCATGGATATGGTTTTATGCAGGTCCTTAAATGTCACTTCTGATACTAACTTTCCCATATTCAGTATTTCTGTCATCAGAATTGGCTTTTTTTTAGGTGCCCTTATAATATGCGAGGCTACAACCTGATCGCATCATCCACTATCGAAGCAATGGTAAGCAACCCTAGCTTCACTGCAAAGTATTCTTTTGCCAAAGCTAAAGCCTTTAACTTGTCACTCCTCACACTATCATTAATTTGTGATATAGTCCACGCTTCTTTTAAGATGTAGCTTAATCCAACAAAGCATTTCTCATACACTTTCATCTACATATCTTGCGATATCCTCCTTTGCCTGCTGTTCTTCATTTATTATATAGGAATAGAGAAAAACAAGTCAGGCAACCTTTGGCTACAGGATATATGTCTTGAGTCGATTTCTACTCTTCTTGAACTTCAAAACTTGCCATGGTTAAAACTGGTTTGTGCTCCCTGTTCTTGCTCCTCCATCTGAATAGACTGTAACTATATGTATATATGCCACTATTTGTTCACAGTATGATTAGTAAACATATGGGTTTATTCACTATCCTATTAGTAGTAGTGATAGTCCTTGCAATCGTCGGTCTGGGATGGAAGACATTTTCCATAGGTGTGATTAATGGTTTTGATAGGGCCCTAGACGTGAGTACACCTCTGGTTAAGGACTTGACTCAACAGGCAACTGAGTATGTCATAATCCTAGTCTAAGTGAAACGAACCCTCACACTTAGCGAATAGATG
>JAATVS010000059.1 GCA_014523695.1 Nitrososphaerales archaeon TH5895 | reverse complement strand
CAACAGAATTTCGCGATCAGATTCGTTAACGGCAATGACCTACCTGAATTTTTCAACCGGTTGGCATCGGTAGGATTGTCAAACCCGGGGGCATTGACCATTACATCTGCAGTTGGCTGTTCTGGGACCACATCATGTAATTTGGCCATCACGAACTCGCATCGTTTGGCTAAAGAGATTCAATACAAGTTCCTGGAATTAGGGCTAGATACTGATGATATGCTCTTTGATAGCACGATCAAAATCAGTGGATGTCCAAATTCATGTGGACAACATGAAATAGCAACTATCGGCTTCTTTGGGGGAGCCTCGAGAATAGGTAGCGTAATGGCGCCCACATATACGATGTTGTTTGGAGGCTCAGCAGGTGAAAGAGGTGAATTAGGACGCGTTGTAATGCGCGTTCCAGCAAAGCGGGTTATCGACACAGTTCTCAATATAATTGAAATCTATAGGAAGGAGCGTGGAGAAGGTGAAACGCTTCGCCAATGGATAGACCAGGTATTGAAAGGTGAAGCGATCGGCTCTATCCGTGACATCGAAGATATCAAGAGAGCCTTGGCTGCTGTTGTACAGCTTCCACCAGTAGATCAGCAACCTGAATCATATCAGGATTACGGAAGCGATGTAAGATTTACCGCTAAAACGGCTAAAGGTGAATGTGCCGCTTAGGTTGATATGAAGTCGAAAAGATCTTTGTCCATGGATAGCCAAAAGAAGGAAACACTATCAGGCAGAGGTAGTGGTTTAGAATCTGAATATCATTCAACTCCTGACACTGTCTGCGATGTTAGCACGCTGTCTGTCTTGATACGAAAAAAGAACGTGAGAGTAGTCGATGTGCGAAAGGAAGAGGAATATGCTAAGGAACACATACCAGGGGCAGTTTCACTGCCTCTAGCAAGAATCTTGGAAAAAGAGAGCCCCGCGCGTTGCATTGAATTGTTACAGGATATAGGAGTAAATGAGGATCTCCCCGTTGTCACCTATGACGATACTTTCGGTGCGTTGGCAGCCCGAGTGGCATGGACATTTCAATATATAGGTCACCAACACTCCTCTATTCTAGAAGTGACGTTCTCACAGTGGAAAAATATGGGATTTCCCACTGAGAAAAAGTCAAACAGCTACAAATGGCAACCACATCCATTGAAAATTAATCAATCGATTTACGCTGACCTCGCTTACGTTGAAAAAGCGTCCTCAAACAAGGTGCTGGTTGATTCTAGGGAGAGACTTAATTTTCTCTCAGAACATATTCCAGAAGCAGTGAATGTTCCGTATACTATGCTTAGAGCAGACGGGAGGGTTCTAAGCAAAGGCGATGATATTAGACGTTTGCTGCAAAATAGAGGTATAGATGAAAATTCTGAACTAGTAACCTACTGCGGCAGCGTAGGTACATTGTCAGGTTTGGTATACTATGGACTTAAACTCGCTGGCTTGAAAAATGTAAGGTTGTACGCAAGATCATTTAAGGAATGGAAAGCATTGGGCAAGCCAAAGACAGAATTTAAGGATGCCAACTATTGGGATCTATCCGCAGAGTGATCTCGAGTGAATAGGATCATCGTTTTGGCACATAGGCGAGATTAGGACGGGTAACGATTGTATTGCATTCACCCAATTATCGCGCTTATCTGACTCGCGATATTCTTGTTATTAATCCCCATGTAACGTGTAAGTCAACCAGTCAATAACTTGTTGTATTGGATAACATTGAAGCTGTATTCTAAGCCCACCTAAGGGTGACTCTCCGTCTCTGTCAATCAAGGCTACCACCCCTGTGGCCGCTGCCTGCTTGTTCAACAGAAAATGAGTAGTATTTCCTTCTAGGTTGTACATCAGCATTCTTCTTAGTACAGAGACTGATCTTCGCGCCCTGACTTGTTCATATATCATGGCGAGAGATTCAATTTGATTCGATATTCCCACCAAAATGCTTTGTCTTTCTACATAGGTTTCAGAAAGCTGAATCATGTTTTTAAATGCCGCTTCCAGCTTATCTGCAGATTCAGTCAGATGAATCTGTGTTTGAATAGTTAGGCGAAAAAAAGAACATTGTGGAGGTTTTTTCAATCTACCAATCTAGGTCTTATTTCGGCGAATATATTTGATCCTAGAATCTGTCGTTAGATAGCAGCTTCTAAGCTACGACATGGTCCTCGTAACATCGGTTTTCTTCCTTTTATTTGCAAGAAGCAAGAAAACTACCGACAGGCTCTTCATATATTATATATGTGAGCCAATACTTTCAGATCCGATATATTCTATGTCAAGAAAAGTCCGTGTTGCTATTGCCGGGGTTGGAAATTGTGCTTCCGCCCTTATTCAGGGGATTCACTACTATACTGAGCATAGCTCTGACGCTGTTGGCCTAACCGCATACTCTCTTGGCGGAATTGTTCCTGGGGATATCGAATTTGTTGCTGCATTTGACGTGACCGAAGGTAAGGTAGGTAAGGATCTTTCAGAGGCAATATTCGCAGAGCCCAATAATACACCCACTATAATTGATGGACTAGACAAGTTAGATGTTAGAGTCGAGAAGGGTTCTGTCATGGATGGACTTGGTAGGCATTACCTTGAAAAAGTCAAGGTCTCAGATGCCCCCGATGCCGATGTGGCAGGCATATTGAAGGATAGCGGCGCTGAAATACTCTTGAACTATCTTCCAGTTGGGAGCAGACTCGCTACACAATTCTACGCTGAGCAATGTTTAGAAACACGACAGGTATCATTCATAAATGCTATCCCTGTTTTTATCGCCTCAGCTGCGAAATGGCAACAGTCTTTTGAAGGTAGGGGGCTGGTTTGTGCAGGGGATGATGTAATGAGCCAACTTGGTGCAACTGTCGTGCACAAGAGCTTGGTAAAGCTGTTCGTTGATAGAGGCGTCAAAATTGATGACACCTATCAACTTAATGTAGGCGGAGACATGGACTTTTATAACATGCTTGATGAAGATAGATTAGAAGATAAGAGAATTAGCAAGACTTCTGCTGTTCAAGCAATGGCACCCTATCCTATTCCAACACGAATAGGTCCTTCAGATTATGTTGGATTTCTCAACAATGACAAAATCTGTTATTTGTCGATTAGAGGCAAATACTTTGGTAAAATCCCAGTTGAACTCGATTTGAAGCTAAAAGTTGTAGATGCGTATAATAGTGCAGGAGTGATGATAGATGCAATTAGAGGTGCAAAGCTAGCGATGGATAGAAATGTCAGTGGTCCATTGGAGAGTGTTTCCGCATATTGTTTTAAACACCCACCTATTCAGATGCACTACCTCGACGCCAAAGAGAAGTTTTTAGAATTCGTCGAAGGTAAAAGGGAACGATAGTAGAAATTTCTCTTACGTCTAATTTAGATGATGACGTTGCAGGAAGGTTCGAAACTTCCCAATTTCTCATTTATTTGATTAACTATTTTCGGTATCCTGTCTTTTCATTCTATCCATCTCTTTGTCGATGGCTTCTCCCATCACATCTAATTCGTCGATTCCATCAATTTTATGATATGTCAGCTTTTCTAGCACGTGAATTATACTCTTAGCTGATCTGTACTGTGGAATCTGGGGTTCTTGTATTTCTGCATAAAGCCCAATTGCCTTGATATCATTGAGTTTCGAAAACCCAAGGATTGATCCATTAAAGCCTGTGATATACGATGGCCTTTCGGTCTTAGAAATCCCTAGTCGTTCAATCTGCTCCGTTAGGGCTCGTGAATTAGTAGTAGCAAAAGTCCTTGGATTTTTTCCAAAATTCTTGTCAGAATGAAAGGCCCCGCATGTATAGATTATCTGAGCGGAATATCTCTTGGCGACATTAATGACATCATTGCACAAATAGACCAATTCTTCATTACTTTGAGGTTGTCCATACCCCCCGCCAAAGAGGATCATATTCTTGCCATAGCAGTAATCCCATCTTTCCGGGCTAAATTCAATATAACCTCCTCTGTCCATGACATAATTCGGATAATTAGAACACACGAAGCGAAAAGGGATCGCTTTAAGACTCTTTTTTAAGAAATCTATCGCAATGCTTCCTACATTCCCCATATCCTGCATAGCTGCTATAATAATGGGTCTATTCACCTCAGGCTCTCTGATCTGGTTTATTTCCATTGTTCGTTAACCTTAGTCCCTCTTGGATTAAAAAGTATTATTCTAGACCCCCACACTGTCTCGCCTTAATTAAGTGGTTTGGTCCCAGATATCCACTCCAGTCTTAATCCTATTCAGTATGTGTCAATTGAAGAATTCTGCGATGTGAATATTCTGCACATCGTCCCTCCTCTGGACTCCACCAAGCTCAATTGATTTATCTGAAGAGTCAGCCGAGTTTAGGACGCGTCGTATAACGTTTTCATTTACAATAAAGGAAATAATCCTTTCAAACTCCTTATCGGTCATAACCCGATATGAGACCACCGTTAATACTTATATTGGTTATTTGCATCTAATTAGCTTATTTCCTATGGGAGATTCGAATATTGAATTTTTTTGAGGTTTGTTCTACCCTATTCCATTTGAATATCCGTTCTGTATGCTGTTCGCACCCATTTCCTAGAGTGACGGTTTGGCAGGGAACCCGCAAGAGAGAGAAGCAAAATCTGGTGAAAATCTATGGATTCTAGACCAGATGATATAGATGGCGAACGAAAATCCAATATGAAAGATGCTGCTTCATTCCTGCTAAGAGGCGGATCTCTATTAAGTACACCTTGTGGGATCTGTAATGGGGTTCAGATCAGGTACAAAGGAGAGATAAGCTGTATAAATTGCGGTAAACAACAGCCGGTTGATTCTGCGGGACTTTCGTCCGAGGTTCAGGTCAGCAATGTTATAGATCAATCCCCAGATCACCACTCATTTACGTTGCGTGCTTTTGAAGAGGGGATCGAAGAAAGAATAGCCGAACAATTCAAGATATTGAAGAGTAAGTCCAATGATCTTAATAGTGAAAAGCAGCGAATCGAACTAATCGGAATGTACCTTGATCTGTTACATAGACTTAGGAATTATTCTCAAGGGATGAAGAAATAATAATAATAATAATAATGGTGATAAGACTAAGCTTTGGGTTAACTGGTTAAGAGTACAGAATATTCAGACCTTCCAAGCTTGAATCAGAGCATCGGTAAGAAATTCGCGGCGTCTCTGTATGCCGTGTTGTTCTAAGCTGTACTGTTATTCTCACCGTCGACACCACGTAATGAAGGAGGAGTCTGAAGGACTTCAGGATCAGTTATGACCTCTTCAGGAGGAAGATTAAATTGCTCTCTCAACTCAACCTGTTGTTTCATTAATACGTCTTCAGAAAACGAAGGTCCAATGTATCCAAACCAGATATAAAGCAAAATAACTATTGCTAATGATATGCCCATTACCAAAATGGACCATGCTACTGTTGTGAGGTTTCCATACCCTGTCGATGATTTCTCATCCGGGTGAGCTGACATAATAACCAAAGTAGTATCATTCTGGTTTTAAAAGCATTTGCCCTTGTTGGTTAAAGACAATGACAACCATTATGCTTTGATATTGTAATTCGGTCATATTCCAATAAACAATAAGTAAAGGAAGCTCCAGCAAAGACATAGGTAAAGATGGAACCAGATGGCCGTTCGGCCCATAAAGATGAGGCGCCGATCTCACTAAAGTATCTGTGTACCCTGTTGATAAAGGAAATTAATACCGATTCGCTACAAAATCTCCCCGTAGACATTTATCATGAGGTTACTGCCCGTATCGAAAGGCTAAGAGGGTCTTCAAAAGAATTTGCGGTAGAAGAACAATTAGCACAAGCACAGATAGAACTTTTGTTTAGTGCAATAAGGTTGCTCTTTGAAGCTAGGTACGCCAAGATAGAGGCAAACAGAAAAGCAGATCTTCTTGCCAAGAAAAAAAATGAACTAGAGATAGATTATTCCAACATGACCAGGGAAGAAAAATTTGTACTGGATGGGAGCCTAGAAACAGAGAAGAGGATCAATATGATCTTGTCGGCTATTGTAACAGGGAGGCCTGTAGTGTTGGATAAAATCTCGAATATGCTAAGCCATAAGCGCATCCCTGTCAGATTTATCAAGCCCATCGACCGATTCATGGGAATAGACATGGTTACGTATGGACCTTATATCGAAGAGGACATCGCATTACTCCCATCAGAGAATGCGAGAGCCTTAACACAGAATGGCTTTGTTGAGGAAATTCAAATACTCGCACCGTAATTGCGTTGGCGTCCAATGAGCTGACCTTGAGTAACGCAAATATTCTTCGTATGGCCTCTAATTAAGGCAAATAAGAATGACGCATAATGGGGTGGATATCGATCAGTTTTTACTTCTTGCGATTTATCCGACTGTGGCATTCTTTGCAGTGGGCTACCTGGGAAAAAAGCTCTCCTTGTCAGATTTCTTCAAGTACGGCCTACAATCTTTAACAAGCTTTGCGTTTTCCATTGGATACTTCATTCTGGTTCCAAACGGAAATGCGCAGGGTATTGCAATAGTTCTTATGCTATTTGGCATACTTCTTCTCGTGATCGCTAGAAAGCACAAATTGGATTCAGAGATTTACAAACCTCATATGTGATGGTCATCGTTATTGAATAGACTTTAGATTATACAGAGATGGCGTTTTGACGAAACCTAAAAGGATTAATACACGGGATATGACTAAAACTATTGATGCCAACAGCTTATGTGCTTATCAATTGTGACCTCGGTTCTGAGGAAGAAATTCTAAAGGAGCTGAGGAGATTAAATGAAGTTGTTGAATTAAGCGGTGTATACGGCGTCTATGATATAATTGCAAAGATAAGGGCCGATTCTATGGACAAATTAAGAGAAACAATAACTTGGCATGTTAGAAGAATTGATAAAGTGAGATCTACCCTTACCATGATAGTCATTGAAGGACAAGGAGATAAGTCAAAGGTCAAAACATAGTCGAGGTACAGGAGATTCAAGGAAAAGAAAGAAAAGAGCCTGAATCCCACTAGACCATGTGTTTCGAATGACTGATCAATCGTACGATTTTGAATAAACTCGTTTGGATTTTTGAAAAGGCCGTTTCGCATTTTCTGACTTTCACTGGATGTATGTACCAGGGTAAGTCGCGCTGATTTTAACCTTAAAAATGTTCAGGATTACCTCACGTAAGTCAAAATATCAATAAATACCAAATGGTTACATCATTTCCATTATTTTTATTATCAGAGGCGTGGCACTGCATATCGTCTAATTTGAAGTAGATCTAGAATTTGCTTTTAAAATACTGTCTATCATTGCTCTTGGGTATCTCGAACCAATACATGAAGTGTGACAGCACTTGGCCGATTAGTCTGCACAAATTCATCTACTTGTCGATTTTTCCCTTATCTGTCAAAGGATCGATTCGGAAAGATACCTTCCTTGCTTTAGCGCATTTCAAGTACCGCCTTAATTAAAATGATATCTCATGCCTGGAATTTTGACTACCGTTTCTTCAAATCTTGATATCAATGATCCTAAACCCTAGGACCAATGCAATTCCAATTATAACAAATCCAGCTGCCATAAATGCACCTTGATTCTTAATTGGCGCTT
>JAATVS010000398.1 GCA_014523695.1 Nitrososphaerales archaeon TH5895 | reverse complement strand
TAATGAGCATATTGTAAGCTTGACTGAACCACACGGAGAAAGAATAGTAAACATGGGAGTCGTACAAATGCGAGTAACAACGGAGTTAGAAACTAATGTTAGAACCATAATTTCGTATGTAAGGAATGCATCACAAAGAAGAATAAGCCTACTTTGTTTTCCTGAATGTTGCCTTTCGGGTTATATAGTTGACCTTGCCAGGCTCGACTATAAGGCTATTGCTCAATCTCTTATTGAGCTGCAGGAAGTATCTAACAGGTTCAATGTATCTCTGCTGATAGGTACACCATGGAAATCACAAGGTAAAATTTTTAATGCCGCATTCATTATTAAACCTGAATCCGGAATCATTACAAAGTATTACAAGAACGATTTGACTGATTATGACGTAAGGTTTTTTTCGAAAGGGACTTCCACTAAGAGCCCCATTTGGAATCACCAAGGCGTAAAATGTGGCGTCCTTATCTGCCGAGATCAGAACAATCCTTTGCTAGCACTTCGATACAAGAGAAATAATGTGAAAGTATTGTTTTATCTTTCATCTCATCATTACACTAAACGAGAAGCCTTATACAAAGAAAGGAGAAATCGATCGTTTCCAATAGTCAGGGCCGCAGAGAACATGATGTACGTAGCTAAATCAGATGCTGTTGGAGAACAAAATGGCCTAATTAGTATGGGTAGTAGCATAATAGTCGACCCTCAAGGCAGAGTAATAGCAGAGGCCGAAAATGGGCGTGAAGAATTACTAAAATTTAGTCTCTGACATCGAATTAGTTATCATATTTGATCCATCATACCAGCCCATCCATTCAAAACCAAACAAATATTATTAATAACGTCTATTTAGTAAATAAGGAAGCTAAATGTATTCCACTTCATTAAATCAACGAATAGGAAGTTTGATTGAAAAAGATACTTTATCGTTACCTCAAGACACGGTTGTATCTGATGCAGTAAATGCCATGAAGGAAAAAGGTGTGTCATCGGTACTTGTAACATCTGGTTATTCTTCATCTTCTCAAGCGATACCTTCTGAGGCGGAACAGACTTCGATGACTAAACCTACTCTATTACCTGCTTTGATTGAAGGGATCGTTACTGAGCGAGACATATTGTATCGGGTGATCGCCGATAAAAAGGATCCAATGAAAATTACATTAGGAGAGATAATGAGCTCCCCAATAATCTCAGTTGATGAACAGCTATCATTGAAAGATGCAATTTCCTTGATGAGAAGTAAACATATTAGAAGACTTCTTGTAACTACATCTTCCAAGAGAGAAGACTCTGGTAGTAGGAAGAATGGACAGGGAATTCCACAGAAAAAGGAATTCAGTGAAGTTGTTCCAATAGGTATAGTGACCCTTATGGCAATTGCAGGGAATATGCCAATGGAAAACCTGGACCTTGCAGAAGTTGAAATTCCTTCATCGACATATAATTCTCCTTCCATTTCGAGAGATAAGCAACGTGTAGATCAGGTAAGCAGTTCCATTACAATCGTATGTCCTTACTGCGAATCGAAATTTGAAAATAAGAAAGATCTTTCAAAGCATATAGATAGAATACACCTCGGAAGTGGATTATTAGAGGGTGACGTTCGACAATGGTAACAAACATTTGTATATCCGCTTGAACAATGAGTGAAATCTCTAGCCTATAATTATCTTTTTAAGAGGCTGAATGATAAAGCAAAGAGGATATCTTAATGATCGATATAGCAGAAAAAATAAAGAACACTGACATAACAAATCTGATGACCAATAGAGTAATAACTATAGCAGAAAATCAACCTTTGCAAGAAGCATCCAAACTGATGTATCAGAATAATGTCGGAAGTGTAATTATACTACAGAGTGCCACCGAAATTGATAGTGAAGGCGTCCCTATAGGAATCGTTACAGAAAGAGACATTGCTAGAATAGTCGGATTCGCCCAAGCATTTTCTCCAACAATGCCAATATCCGAAATGATGAGCAAGCCATTATTGACAATAACAACTAGCTCCTCTTTAAAAGAATCCGCTGATTTGATGCAACAGAATAATATTAGGAGGCTTCCAGTATTAGACAGTAAAATGACGTTAGCATTTTGAAACTCTTGAAATTACTCATAATTGCCTGCGACTAAAGAAGAACTAGTTAATGATGTAGAGCAACTATACAAATGTAATGTAGGGAATTAAGATGGCTACCATAAGTGAAACAACGATTTCTAAACATGCACACCCTCATGCATAGTCTCTTGCGCGATAACTCGGAAAATTGGTTAATAGAGGTAGAACTGAATGTATTTCAGTACTACCTAACCTACGCTTCACCTATCCTCTCGTCAATAGCATCGATATTTCGTTCCAAGAATTCCCGGTATGCAAGAAATAACTTCTTCTGATAATTCTTCTTGCAACTACTTATTATATCAAGCAGGCAGTTATTTTCATGCGACATATCGTTAATCTGATCTTCCATTGCTATCTTTTCTTCCAACGGCAAGGTAATGGAATGTATAAGAGACCTGACCGACTCGGTTGCTTCAATTGTTCGTGATGATATATCTTGACGCTTCCTGTTCTTATTTACCATTCTTCTATCTTTACTTATTTTGTTAACCATTCTTGCCAAGTATATTATAAAGGAAGTAATGTTAATCCTTTTCTATGCAATATATCATTCTGGAAGCTATACATTGAACACCACACATTGAACATCACACCTTTTTTCAGAATAATGCGTTCTTGGGTGGTAGAGATGACTTTTTTTATGACTATAGACTATATCCTTAGTGCAATATTTGATGTCAAGTATGTTTCTATGAATCAGAAATGCTTAATAGGTCTTCGAAGAATACTGTGATACGCCTTTCATTGTTGGTTTCTGTAGTCGGCTTTTTAATGGCCGCATTTATTATTGGTGGGAATATAATGGGATTCATCTTCCCTTCTATACTCGCTACTACCCCATCTTCAGCTTCTGGTGGTAATTCTTCTCCTGTCGCTGCAATTATAACCATCACCGAAGATGCCGAACAAAATACAGTGT
>JAATVS010000397.1 GCA_014523695.1 Nitrososphaerales archaeon TH5895 | reverse complement strand
GTGCTATTGAAGCCTTTAATACGGGAGATGCAAGTAATGTCCACGAGTTCATAAGCCCAGAATACATTAATAGAGAATCGCAATCACACAAAGATTCACACAGATCACAGCTTAGAGGACCAGGAGAGTTTATAGACACTGTTAAGAATTTGCGTAATGCTTTTCCTGATCTTCATTATGAGGAACACGAAATTATTTCTCAAGCTGAGAAGGTAGTTTTTATTGGAAATGTAACAGGTACGCATACTGGCAATTTTTTCTTTGTCCCTCCGACAGGAAATAAAATCTCATACGAAGCTGTACACATACATACGATAGGTGATGACGGAAAAATAATAGAGCACAGAGCGATAAGGGATGATCTTAAGTTCATGATGCAGTTAGGGTTGGTTAAAGCTACATCTTCTGAGTACGAGAAATTCTTCAAAACATGGAAGGGGGTAGAATGAAGATATTATCAAGGCATTAAGAGATCTAGAATAGAGATCCATATTGCTTAATTAGAATTTAGAGTTTTATCGCTAATCTTTGGTAGTATGATATATGATACTATAATCTTGACAATGACAAGAGGGATTATGCGTTATCATTAAAGGTAACGTAGCATATTTGAGTCTGCTGTAATGGACGTTGAGTCTGAGCCCCCCCAATACTTATCTGATGGAACATTAACCTGGCCGATACTGTCAACCTTCTATGTGAAACGATTTTTGATAGCTATTTTCACTTATACTACGGGTATTATAACACATAGGGTATACTTTTTTTGCGAGCAAGATCGTGACACATTTAATCTGAATTCACTACGATCAAAATCGCTGGACACTATTTATTCGAATAATGAGCTAAAGTGTAGATATTTTTATTATAGGCGTATGGTGACGAGCTCTTAATTCAAACTTTCTTCATAGTTTTTAACCAGGCATTGTAATCGTATATTCATTTCGATGAGTAAGTTAAAGTATCTACAGACATCAAGAACCTTGTACGTCGCCATTTAATTCCTAAATGTAGATTCTTATCAGAGGCAATTTTATTCCTAGTTAGTACTGGTTTGAGATTGAACCATGGCCTACTTTGTCCATAAAGGATCATGGTTAGTCTAGGCGTAACGCTTATGAGCTAACCAGTTCCAATATTCTCTGGCGGCACTGCTGCTCCGACATTTGGCTGTCCAAATTGTTCAGATATTCCCTTGTACATGTTCAGTTCCTGCGTTGACAACGGTCTAATCTTCTTGACAGCCTCTTCAAAATGCCTCATATGTATTTTAAGTTCCTTTACATGTGCATCTGCTTCTTTAGGGTCCTTGTATTTTGTGACATGTTCCCGTAGTGCTAGCATAACTGCCGCAGAGGACAGAGATGAAATGTCAGCACCTGTATACCTATCCGTGAGATCTGACAACTTTTGAATATCTACATCTTCTGCTAGAGGTTTCTTATTTGTATGAATCTTTATTATCTGAACTCTTGAATCTCTATCTGGTGAGGGGACATAAAGCAATCTATCGAACCTACCTGGTCTTAGCAGAGCAGCATCTATAATGTCAGGACGATTAGTAGCACCAATCACAATGACGTTGGTCAACACCTCAAGCCCATCTAATTCTGTCAAGAGTTGGCTTATTAATCTCTCAGTTACATGAGAGTCTCCAAAGTCGCCGCCTCGTCTTGGGGCGATAGCATCTATTTCATCAAAGAAAATAATACACGGAGCCGCCTGCCTGGCCTTCCGAAACACTTCACGAACTCCTTTCTCTGACTCACCGACCCATTTTGAAATAAGCTCTGGACCTTTAATGCTTATGAAATTGGCTTCGCTCTCATTTGCTGCTGCCTTGGCCATCAATGTTTTGCCTGTTCCAGGAGGACCGTAAAGCAAGATTCCCTTTGGAGGTGTGGCGTCAGCATAGGTAAATATGCCCTGATACTTCAGTGGCCACTCTACGGCTTCTTGCAATTCCTGCTTTATCGATGATAATCCGCCAATATCATCCCATTTCACATCAGGGACCTCTACGAATACTTCCCTCATCGCCGATGGTTCCATTTCCCTGACAACATCCATGAAATCCTGCATAGTAACTATAATTTTCCTCAATGTTTCAGCTGGTATGTTTTCTGAGGTTAAGTCAACTTCAGGTAGGACACGCCTTAGCGCCCCAAGTCCTGCCTCCCTTGTCAGTGCCTGAAGGTCAGCTCCCACATATCCATGGGAAATATCTGCCAGCTTTTCCAAGTTTACATCTTTTGCAAGTGGCATTCCCCTTGTGTGTATCTGCAATATTTCTAATCTGCCATG